>JANXTV010000285.1 GCA_025352185.1 Oligoflexia bacterium | reverse complement strand
GGGAAACGGAAGATGCTCCCACTCACCGCGAGCTATAAACGTCAGTTTCAGTCGGTAAATCTACCCATGGTTTACGGACTTCTCCGGAGATTTCCGAAATTTCTCGACGCGAAAGTCCTCTACCTCACTTCCGTGGGTCCGACGGATCAGACGGCGGCGGGAATCGGAATTGGCTTTATTAGTGGGTATAATTACCTGAACACGCCGCGACTCCTCGCCGACGCGTATGCCCTGCCGCCGGAGACTCTAAAGGACGGACCGACTTACCAAAAATGGGCCCCGATACACGCGGCGGCGGCGGACGTCGGGGGCATCCTCTCGATCACTCCCGCCCGAGTACGCCAGATCGTCGAGGAAATTTGGGAACGACGCGAAGAGATTCTCGCGTACCTCGCCTCGCGCCCCGACTTAGTTAACGCCCGGCGACTCGCCCTACTCCGTTCGGCGTTTTCGGAAAAAAAATTACGTCTGCGCGCGCTCTGGCCGAACCTCGAGTTCATCGGAAGTTGGAAGACTTCGGGGTGCTCGCCCCAGGTCGATACGCTCCGTCCGTACCTCGATCCGGAAACGGCTTATATCGACGTCATGTACTCGGCCACCGAGGGATGGATTAATATTCCATTCGAAACGGAGCGTAATGGGGGACCGGTCCACCCGGGGGGAGTGATCTGCGAGTTTATAGAAGTCGGCCGAGAAATGGTGCGCGAGAATTTAATCCCCCTCTGGAAGCTCGAGCCCGGAAAGACTTATGAAATCTTTCTCACGAACATGATGGGCCTCGTCCGTTACCGCCTTTTCGATCTGGTAAAATGTACGGGTTTTTTCCATCGATCTCCCGTGATTGAGTTCATCGGGAAATCGTCCCGTGAATTTATGCTGGGACGCCTCCGCCTCGGTGAACTTCAGCTCTACGAGGTTCTCTCCGCGGCCGCACTCGACGTACCCGAACACGAAATCTGTTTTTCCAGATCTGAAACGGGTGATCAGCTCGTCATTCTCATTAAGGCTTCGCGGAACGTGTCGGCAGACGCTGCGGAACGGATCGAGCGGGAACTCGTCCGCGTGAATCCCTATTACGCATCGGACCGTAAGGTCGGCATGTTAAAAGGGGCCGCGGTCGTGCGATTGCTTGCCGAACATCCCCTTTGGGCGGGAGCCCTACACGCTCAGGTGAAGCCTCGAATTTTTACGGAGACTTGGTAACGCGTTCGCCCGGAGCGACGTGCGTTCCCTTTGGGAGCGTGACTCCGCTTTCGATCACGGCGCGGTCACCGATCGTGCAATGGCTCTGGATCGTTACCTGGTTTCCGATGATCGTCCGTTTCCCGATGGTACATGCGGGTTCGATGACTACGCTATGGCCGATGTGCGAACGTTCGCCTACCGTGATTGCGGCACCGAAACGTGAAAAGGAAGCGACGCTGACTCGCTCTCCGAGTTGCGTTCCCGGTCCTAAAAGAATTCCCGTTCCGAGTTGTGATCCCGCTCCGACCACCGTTCGGCGGAGCGTGAGTTTTCCCCCCTCGATATAGTGTCCAACGATCCCCGAGTTTCCTCCGACCATGACGCCTTCGCCGATTTCAATCATGGCGGCGTCGTAGACGTAGAGATCGGAAGAGGTGTTCACCCGGAACGCGGTTTTCGCGCCGAGTGCGCGGAGGAGGAAAAATCGCGTGGTGTTCATGCCCATGAAGAACGGACGAACCCCGCTCATTTGGGCGAGCCGCGCGATCTGGAGGTGAATCGCCCACGCCCGTGAAATCGCATGATTCGGAAAGGGAAATTCTCCCTCCCGGAGTTTCGGTGCGAGGAGGCGAAGGATGAAGACCGCGAGACAGAAACTGAACAGCGCCCCCGCGAGCAGGAACGGTGAAGCGAGCGCGACCGCTACCCAACCGCCGAGAGTAAAGAGGGCAGACGTCGCGCAGTGGATAAATACGGCGGGAAGGGCGAGCTCGAAAGTCATGCAGATCCAACCGAGGAGATCGAAAACGATCAGGAGTAAAATCGAGGCCATTCGGTCTTCCTAGTAGAAGCGGAGGATCTGGCCTCCGAAGTTTAATCCACCGCCGACGCTGATCAGAAGGACCCGTTCGCCGGCTTTAATTCGCTTTTCTCTTAACGCATTCGCCAGTGAAAAAAGAACGGACGCGCCCCCGATATTTCCATTTTCGCGCGAATCCCAGATCACGGGCGTTTCGGCCATTCCGGTTTTTAAAGTCGTCTCTTCGATCAGACGCAGGTTTACCTGGTGCGGGATAATCCAAGAAATTCCTTTACGCGCGTCTTCAGTCGGCAGGAGTGTATGAATGATTTCGACGTACCGGACGAGTGCGTGTTCCTTCATTTCCTGCGAGTCACCATTAATAAAATACAGATTCTTTTCGAGTTCCTCGCGTAGCGGCGGCATGCGCCCGGGTACCGTGTAGAGATCCACGTGCTCACCGTCGGTCGAGAATACGGTTTTCTCGACTTCAAATCGGTAACCGTTCGATCCTCCGTTAGGATCCTGATCGCGCTCAAACCAAAGTGCCGCGGCACCATCGGCGAACCCAAACCAAGTCTCTTTCACATCTGGATTTACCGTTTTCGAGAGAGTCTCGGTACAAGACACCAGAACGCTCGGGTAGCCGTAGTTTAAGAGTGAGTAGCCGAGGAGAAGGCTCGCCTGGGAAGTGGAGCACCCCGCTTTTACTTCGAAGGCGGGAGCGTGCCGACCGACTTTTCCGAGTACCGCCGCCGCTTGGGACCCGGTGTAGCGGGGACTGGTCGTGGAACCTAAAACGAAAGCGCCGGGATTACCCGAACCGAGCGCTTCGTTACACGCTTTCACGGCGAGATCTTCGGACGTAATCTCTTTCACGCTTCCCGCATCGCCAGGAAGTCGGATCATTCGGCGACGCCCCTGACCAAATCCCGCTTCGATCTTTTTTGCAAAAGCTGCAAGAAAGGCGTCGGGCTTGTCTCGAGTCTCAGGATGGCGCTTTAAAATTTCAACGTTATCGATCGGGGCGGTATCGGGAAGTCCCGTACCGAAGCCGAGGACCCGGAGTTTGAGTTTTGGCTCGATAATATGCATACTTATCTCTAACTATGCCCGACAACCCCTTCAATAGAAAGGACGTGCTCGTTTCTGGCCAAGGTCGTTTAGGCTTCGCCGAATTGCGTGAGCGTATCGAGAGGGTTAAAGCCTCGGACTTCGCGGAATCGGCGTCGAAGCGACCGGGATTCACCATCCTAGAAGCGTCGAAAACGTTTGATTTCATCATCCGATTTTTGGCGGCGTACGAAGCGGGAGTACCGGTCGCCATCTTTTCGTCGGATTGGACCGCGGCTGAATACGCGGCCCGCGCGGAACTTCTCGAAAAAAATAGATCGCAGATTCATCCCGAGGCGGCGGTCGTTCTTTTTACCTCCGGTAGTTCGGGGGAACCAAAAGCGGTGCAGCTCACCCGTGCGGGAATCGATGCAAACACCCGCGCCGTTACGTCGGCGCTTCATTTTTCGACGGCCGAAATCCAGTATCTGTTTCTGCCCTTATCTTATTCGTACGGGCTCCTCGGCCAACTCCTTCCGGCACTCGCCGCGGGCGTAACGACAACGCTTCTCGATAGTTTTCTAGATGCGCGTCGTTTTTTTCTCGGAAGTGATAACGGAAAACCGGCCCACGGGATGTGGAGCGGTGTCGCTTCCCAGTGGAGCGCTCTTCTCCGACTGATTGAAAACGGGGGACCCTACGCGGACGTGACTCACGTGATTTCGGCTGGTTCGCGGCTGAGTCCGGAGCTCAAGCGAAAACTTCGGGTCGTGTTTCCCCGGGCGCTCCTTTCGAATAATTACGGGCAGACCGAGGCATCTCCCCGCATTCTATCCATGACGAGTGAAGATCCGGACTTCTTTTCCGATGCGACGGGATATCCCGTTTCCGAGATCGAAGTCCGAATTTCCGAGACTTCCGAGCTCGAGGCGAGGGGACCCCAAATCATGTGTGGATACCTCGGTGATGAAGTAGGAAGCGCAAGTCGAGTCGTCGACGGGTGGTTAAAGACCGGTGATCTCGGGGAACGGGACGCCGACGGGCGGGTGACCATTCGGGGACGTCTCGATGATCTCGTTAAAGTCTCGGGCGAGCGAATCAGTCCGAGCGAAGTCGAAGCGACGATTCTGAGACTGGGCTGGGCTCCGGAAGTGAGCATCGTGCCCATCGAGGATCCCGTTTACGGGACCCGACTCCTTCTGTTTCTAGGTGGGGAGTTAGCTGATGGCATTCGCGACCGGAAGGATCCCGAGCTTCTTCGGGCCTTGAAAGAAGTTTTGTCGGCGGCGAAGGTACCGGCTAAGATCTTACGGGTAGAGAGTTTACCCCGCACCCCTAATGGAAAAATCGATCGCCGCGCGCTTCGAGAAAGTTTAAAGACCCCTTCCCCATGAGCACCGAAGTGAAAAAGAGAGTGCAGGAGTGTCTCGTCCGGTCGGGATGGGATATGGATCTTCCGGGAGAAGACGAAGTCCTCGCAGATCTCGGTTTCGATAGCCTGGGACTCGCGCTTTGGGTCGTCGAGATCGAACGGGAGTTCGGGCTCCGTTTCCCGCCGAAACAGGTTAATTTCCTCGAATTTAAGTCGCTCGGTGCTGTATCTGGCATCGTCGAAAAATTAGTGAAAGCAGGGTTTCCGTGAAAGTACTCGTTACCGGCGGTAGTTCTGAAATATCGAAAGCCATCATCCAAAGTCGGATCGACCGGGGAGATGAGGTGTTTTTCACGAGTTCGAATGAAGAATCGTTCGAGGAGACGACCGATTTTTTTTCTAAAAAAGCGACCGGGATCCTATTCGATTTGGCGGATCCTTCGGCGAGCCTACCGAATCTGAAGAAACATTTCGTTAACCTCGATGGGATTATTCTTTCGGCATTCACGAAGCAACGATCGTTAAAACCCTTTCAAGACTTCGTGTTTGAGGACTTCCAGAAATTCGTCCGTCTTAATGTAGAGGGGAACGCCTGGCTGATTCACCAATTTCTTCCCGGCATGATTGAGCGAAAGTTCGGGCGCCTCGTTTTAGTTTCGAGCCTCTCCGCCGCGTCGGGTACGAGTCGTTATCCCGCCTACTGCACGGCTAAAGCTGCCCTCGAAGGTCTATTTTTAAACCTCGCCGTCGATGGCGGCGAATTCGGAGTTTTTGCAAACATCGTTCGTCCGGGAGTCATCGCCACTAAGCGAAATGAAAAGCTATGGAAGCGCACCGGGTACGACGAAAAAATTAAAGAGATCGTCCCCGCCCGCATGATCGGGAAGCCTGAGCATATTGCTAAAGCCGTCGATCTCGCGCTCGAGCGGGATTCCTACCTGAATGGCGCCATTCTGCCGGTAGGCGGCGGACTCCCCTCTATTCGAAGCGCGGGACTCCTTTCGACATGAGTTTTTTTAAACCCGCGAAACCGATTTACTTAAAGGGCCTGGCGAGTCACCTTCCGAAGCGGGAAGTCGAGAACGAAGAGCTCGTCGCCTGGATGGGTGCAGAAATTAGGAAATCGTGGATTGAGCGTCGTACCGGAATTCGTTCGCGGCGATGGGCGGCCCCGGAGGAATCGTGTTCGGACCTCGCCATCGCGACGGCGACGGCGTCTTTTAAGCGGCTCGGAGAAAATTCCCGTAAGCAAATACGTCAGTTAGTTCTCGGTACCGTGAGCGGAGATTTTATTTCACCGCCGACGAGCCCGCTACTTCAGCATCGCCTCGGCTTATCGGACTGCGGAGCGTTCGACCTCGGCGCGGCGTGCGCGGGATTCGTCACGGGGCTGCACGTTGGCGGCGCGCTCGTCCAGGGCACGGGGGTCGATCACCTCCTGATTGCTTCCGAAATTCGGTCTAAATTCATATCAAAAATGGACTTTAATACGGCAGTCTTGTTCGGTGATGGAGCGGCTTCGGGTATTCTCTCGACCGATTCCGGCGACGCCGATTTCGCCTTACTCGGAACACACCTTGCGGCCGACGGGAGTTTATTTGATCTCATCTCGATTCCCGCCGGTGGATCGCGTGCGCCCTTTCGCCCCGAGACTCCCGCCGCCGATGTCTATCTAAAGATGGGGGACGGCGCAGCGGTGTTTTTGAAGGCGGTCCACGCGATGACCGAACTTCCGCGCCGCTTACTCGAGGATCTCGGAATCCGTGCGGAGGATCTCGCATGGATCGTTCCGCATCAGGCGAATTTACTCCTCTTAAAGGAACTGGAAAAAAGAATTCCGGAGGCGACCGGAAAAGTCATCGAGACCGTGAGTTACACGGGGAATACTTCAGGCGCGAGTGTCGGAATCGCGCTCGAGGCGTTACTGAGGAAACCCGAACTAAAGTCGGGAGACCGAGTGCTCCTCGCTTCAGCTGGCGGTGGGGGACTTGCGGCCTGCGCGGTTCTTCAGCGGCTCTAAGACCAGGCCCGCGAGAGGTAATCGACGGGAGAGTTCCTTCCGGACCCGATTCCGAAGATTTTCGGAGAGCGTCGGTCCGCCGGTGGTGAGCGCCACGGATTCTTTCGCTTCGATCATGCGAAGAAAAGTCGAGATTTCCTGGCCGAGTTCGGGAATCGCAACGATGGCGTCGAGGTGTTCGCCGGCGATCATATCGCTGAGGTCAGGAAGGTCGGCTTTTTGGTTTTCCTGCCACTCCTGCCGCATGCGTGGATTACTCTCGAGGATTTTTTCGACGATTGATTCGCTGATGATTCCGATCTTTGCGCCCTCAAGGGCGACCGTCCGGAGGGAACCAAAAATTTTCGGGAAGGCGAACATGCACGAACCACCGAAGCAACGACCGGAGACGATTCCCATTTTCCCGTGAGGGTATTCAATCATCGTGTGCACTAGGTTCACCATCTTCAGTATGGCGTCAGCATCACTCTCGGAAGCGCGCGGATCGCCGCCGGGGGAATCGATCACCGAAATGACCGGAATCTTAAGGGCAGCGAATAGATCCATCGCGAATTGGCTACGGTCTACGGCGCGGACGGTAAGGAGATTATTCGGGTGGAGCGGTGGATTCATGATCACGCCGATTGTCTTACCTTCGCGGCGGACGAGGAATGTTCGGGCGACGGAGCTTAACTGGGGGAAAATTTCACACGCGTGAGAACCGATTTCTTTCAGAATTTTTACGAGGACGCGCTCTGACTTCAGGTACTTTGGATTTTTTTCATCGGGGATGAGGAGATTTTCGGCGGCGTCGTCCATCGTGTGGGCGGGGAAACTTACGAGTTCGCGCAGCCGTCGGTAAAGGGATTCGGCATCCGGCAGAATTTCGTGAATGAGGGAATTCGTTTTCTGCTGGTGAGTTGCCGAGGCAAAAGTTCTAAAGTCAGTACTTTCCTTTCCGAAGAAAAGTGAAACCACTTCGGGACCGGTTAGGTTAATGAGGGAATCCGCGCCGAGCGCGATTCGGTAGTGGGCTTGTCCTAGGAAAAGGGCGCCCATACCGAGGCATTTACCGAGGGTCGCCGCGACGTAGAGGTGGTTCTTTCGGTAACGCTGCAGCGACGGGATCATGCTGAATACTTCGGTGAAGAGGCTGCGCCCTTCGGTAAATCGGGCGCCGAGGGTGTTTAGAATAAAAATGAGGGACCCTTCGTGGGCATCAATCGCAGAAATGAACTGGTTCATTCGGTTCATGTTTTTTTGCCCGAAGCTGCCGCCATTCACGCGGAAGTCATTTAGTATGACGGAAACGGTCTGTTCGTTCACAGTGCCCCGGACTGCGATGACTCCGTCGGCTTGGATACGATTAAATTCGACGGCGGAATCCCAGTAGAGTTCAACTTGCGCGTCTTCACCGTAAATCGACGTCAAAGTAGAAAGGAAACGAAAGTCGCGCAGGGCGATTTTCTTCCATTCGTACGAGGCCGTGAAAGGCGCGTTTCGACTCATGATCTTCCTCTCCAACAGGGACAAATAGAGCACCGACTGTGCCAGGCTAACCCAGCGTATTCAGGCTTCTATTCTATTAGAGGGGAGATCAGCGTCTGTCTTTAAAAAGGGGTGACTAAAGTTTAGCCACTTGTCACCCCGGGCGGGTGATCCGGCTATAGAGGGTTAGGTTCTTATCCGTAAGAAACTGAACGAGTAGTTTCGGATAGGACGCGTAACTTTTTAGGTCCCGATAAAACTCGGGAGCCACTTTTTTAATCTGGGGCAGACGATTCCAGGGCACCGTCATAAAGTCGTGGTGTTCCATGTGGTAACCGACGTTAAACATGATCGGATTCATCGGACCGTAGTAAGAATAGGTTTCCTGACCTTCGTTCGTCACGAAATGTTCCGCGATCCACCGGGCGCCGAGCGGGTGGAGCCCGAGGCCGAAAATCGTCGACGAAAGCATATAGAGAATTGCTGGGAAGCCGAGGAAGTAGATCGTCGCCGCCATAACGGCAACCTGGACGACTAAGTTCGTGATGATCCATTTATCCCAGAATTGTTGGATCGTGATTCGCATCGGGCGCATCGCCTGGGAAATCCCGAGCAGGAATACCCAGATGAATTTTCGGAATGAACTATTTCCTACGAGGCGTGCTTCCCGGTCCGATACCAGGTCGGCGTCATACGCGGCTTGGCCCATGCGGGTATGGTGAATCAGGTGATACTTCCGAAAAGCCATTGCGCCGGGAGCGACGAGAGGGAAATCACAAACCATTCCGATGATCCGATTTGCGAGTTCACTTTTAAAGACGAGATTATGGGCTGAATCGTGAATGAACACGTAGAGTGCGTGATTCAGCCAAGCGCCGAAGACCCAGGCGGCCAGGATAATGATCGCCCAGTTTTGGTCGCGGAGGAGGTACGCGGCGGCGAACTGAGTTGCGACGACGAGGAGAATCCAGAGTGCCGTCCCGGGAGAATTACCCATGATCGCACGCATTTCAGCGGGATACTTTTTCATCATCTCTTTCCGACGTTCGATATGAAGGTCGGGGGTATCAACGCGTATAAAATCCATAGGGCAGCTCTCTTGGTTCGAGTGGGATCGGAGTTTAAAATTTCAGGGTCTGGATGAGGTCTTTTAAACTCTCGGCGGCCGTTTGGGTATCGGTATTCACTTCAAAATCGTGGGGTCCGATCTCAAATGACGCATCAACTCCGGTTAATGATTTTAGCCGACCTTCGGCGTGCGCCCGGTAGATTCCCTTAGGATCTCGCTGCTTGCACGTTTTTAGATTCGCATTCAAAAACCCGATCGTGTGCGAGACGTCGTGCAGGATCTGGTGGATCATTTCCCGCGAACTTCGAAACGGCGTAATGAAGCTCGTCAGTACAATAATGCCCCGCTGGGCAAGGAATCGAGCGAGTTCGGCCGTTCGCCGTAAATTCTCATGGCGGTCCTCGGGGCTGAATCCGAGATCGGAGTTTAACGTTCCCCGAATCGCGTCCCCGTCCAGAATAACGGCGTAGGTTCCGCGGCGAAGGAGTTCCTGGCGAAGGGCCTCGGTGAGGGTCGATTTTCCGCTCCCGCTGAGTCCGTAGAGCCAGATCACCCGGCCGGTTTGCTTCAGAAGGATTTCGTACTCGTTTCGTGCGCTCATACGGTTTCTCCGAGGACCATTCCCGCTCCGACCGTTTGGTTCGTCCGGGGGTTAATCATCACGAGTGAACCCGTCGATGGATGATCGAAGTAAGGGTCAACCATAATGGATACATTCGTCCTCACTCGGACGATCGCCAGTGTATTCAGTCCTACGGAGTTCCGTTCTCCGATTTGGATACTTTCCTTCGCGAGCGTTTCAATATTTAACCGATCCTCGAATTTGGAGAAATGAAACGGGACGTACCGATGACCGACTTTTATTAGATACGGGAGTGAAGGATCGAGAGGTTCCGGGGAAAGCCAACAGATCTGGAGGCGAAATTCTGAAACAGGGTTCAGGTCTTCAGATGCGGCCAGGAGTAAATCGCCGCGGGAGAGTTCGATTTCTCTGTCGAGCGTCAGGGTAACCGAGAGCGGGGCGGTGGCTTCCTGAAGTCCCGGATGATCATAGTGAAAAATTCCCGTCACGGTTGCGGTTTTTCCGGAAAGCCCGCATTTCAAGCGATCTCCCACCCGAACGGCGCCGCTCGCGATCCGCCCCGCGTACCCGAGAAATTCCGGATATTCGGGGGTGTTCGTGCGAATCAGTCCCTGGATAGGAAATCGAAATGGCAGGCTCGGGTCGCGCTCCCGGAGGTGAAGGCCCTCCAGGGTATCGAGCAGCGTCGGGCCCGTCGACCATGAAAGCGCCATTGAAGGGAGAACGACGTTTTCCCCTCCGAGAGCTACGATCGGAAGAATTGCCGGTTGGGAAATACCTACTTTTCTCGCCGCGATCCGAACCGCTTCCGAGATCGACTCAAATCTGCCCGCATCATACCCGACGAGGTCCATTTTATTAATACATACGATGAAGTGTTTGATTCCGAGGATCGCCGCGATCGCTAGGTGGCGTCTCGTCTGCTCGGTCATTCCGTTTCTCGCATCGATGAGTACGACTACCGCGTCGACATTCGAACACCCGGTAATCATATTCCGCGTGAATTCGAAATGCCCCGGACAGTCGACGACGATATACTTCCGCTTCTCGGTCGAGAAAAACCGGTAAGCGATATCGATCGTGATCCCTTGCTCTCGTTCGGCACGGAGTCCGTCGGTGAATAACGAAAGGTTCAGGCCCGTTTCGCCGCGGCTCCGAGTCGAGCTTTGGATCTCGGTTCTTTGATCCTCGAGGATCGAGTCGGTATCGTGAAAAAGGCGACCGATCAGGGTACTCTTCCCGTCGTC
>JANXTV010000206.1 GCA_025352185.1 Oligoflexia bacterium | reverse complement strand
GCTACGTGCAAGCGCATTCGGCGAGGTGCGCGCGCCTGCCGTATCGCTTCCGCGTTCGCGAATTACTGTGTACGACGCTGCGAATTCGGTGATCGCATCGGGCTATCGGTGGTATTACCAAACGTACAACCAGTCGGATGTAGGAAATCTCGACAATATCGTGGGAATCGTTAGCAGCACGCTTACGATTGCGGTGCAATCAGATGAACCCACTGGAGACGACTCCTTGGGTGCGTACCGCGTAACGGCTGACATCGATGGGGCTGCATCGCCCGTGCTTCCGTTCGTGGCGGGCACGGTGCAGGGACTTGTCACTCGCGCCAACGGTAGTCCTGCGGCCAATCGCGTGATCGAGATACAAGCCGCCGCACCGTTGGCGTTGGATGATCAGCGCTCCGAATTCATTACGATGGTGCGGACCTGGAAGGCATATCGCACAGCCCGTAAACGCTCGCGCCGCGAATTGCGGCAATGGTGCAAGGAAAAGCGGCTCTCATTGATGCGATTGTCAGAATGGGAAAACGTTCATACCCAGGTTAGCGACCGGGCGAAAGAACTCGGCATCGGAGCGGCTTTTGATTTTTCCGACTCCTTTTCCGGCTTCGCAAAATTCGAATCCCTCAGTCTTCCGGGCGTAAAGGCCGGGGGAGGCTCTTTAGGGATAAAGTGGTTCGTCGGGGACTGGACGTTCGGCGGCACGTTCGAAGGTAAAAATTATTCGAGTGACGGTACGGTTCGCGCCCGGCGCCTACAGGCGGACGGGGTTTCGGAAAAGTCCGGGAAACTTTCGGCCGCTTACCGATTTAATAAACGATGGTCCGCACGCGTCGCGGGGACCGGATACGGTTACGGGGGGGCAACTCCCTCCGAACTTGCGGCCCTCCTCGCCACTCGCCCGGCGGTTTCGGCGGGCCTCATCTCGACGGTTGAAGGATTTCCAACGAAGAGTGGAACAATCGGGGCTACATTCTACGCGAGCGAGCAGTGGGATATCGATCTATCATTTTCACGAACTACCTATGAGCTCTACCCGATTTCTTCGGCAACGACTCTCTCCGTAGGATATCAGATTACCCCGCAGTGGCAGGTAGGGATGGCGGGTACGTCGCTGAAGCAGGACGATGACCGGAGTGGGGAAATCCTAGCTTGGAACGCCACTTTTTCCTGGGATTAGGCCCACTTCGCTCGTACCGCCTAAAAAATGACGGCTGATTCATCTGTAGATCTCGGTCATACTCGAGGGACTAAGGATGAACGGCGCATGAAGGCAAACGGTTACGCACTCTCTGATCCCGGTCTTAAGCGATCCGCGAATGAGGATTTTTTTCTCATGGACGAGGAAATCGGACTCTTCCTCGTTTGCGACGGAGTCGGTGGTCACGTCGCGGGTGGAGTAGCGAGTGAAATGGCGGGCCGTACGATTCGGCAGGTGATGAACGATGGGCGCACCATAATCCAAAAATATAATGCCGATCGATCCCTGAAAAATCGTGCGATTGTGGCGGGACTGCTCCAAAAAGCAATTCAAGCCGCGAACGAACAGATTTACCGAATGGCCGAAGTCGACGTGGTAAAACGGGGAATGTGCACAACGGTGGTCGCGCTCGTCGTACTCGATGACTATGCGATTCTCGCTCACGCCGGAGATTCCCGCATTTATCTCTACCGGTCTAACCAAGTCCACCAGCTCACGGAAGATCATAAATACGCTATCGAGATGGTGAAACGTGGGCTGATGAAGCCCGAAGACGCGGCGAAATCTCCCCAGGCAAACGTACTCACTCGGGCCGTAGGTATCCAACCGGCCGTGCAAATAGATACTCTCCAACTCGAACTCGCGAATGGAGATCTGTTCTTACTCTGTTCGGATGGACTCCATAATTATGCGGACCGGGCGGAACTGAAGAGTCGGTTCACTTCGGGTGATCCGAAAAAATTACCAAACCAGCTCGTCGAGTTCGCGAAGTCCCGCGGGGGCTCCGATAACGTGACGGTCATTACCGTCCAACTCGAGATGGAGCGAGCGGCCCAGGACGACGTAGTCGACGCCCTGAAAAAGACCGAGATCTTCGGGAAAATTCCGATGTTTCGATACCTGGGTTACACGGAGATGACGAAGGTCCTCGCAATTGCCCACTTAAAGCAGTTCGAAGCGGGCGCTGCCGTCGTGAAGCAGGGAGACCCGAGTGATGAGATGTACATCATCGCGGCCGGAGAGACGGACGTGATGAAAAATAATGTGAAAATTGCGGAAAGGAAGAAGGGAGACTTTTTCGGAGAGATGGGAATCTTCGATAATGCTCCACGTTCGGCCACCGTTACGGCGAAGACACCCGTCACCGCGATCACCCTTCACCGGAAAGACCTGCTCGAACTCCTCCGGCAGGAGTCGCAGATCGCCGTAAAGTTACTTTGGGCACTTAACCGCGAGTTGAATGAGCGAATTCGGAAGTCCTCTGAAGATGTCGCGAATCGTGGTCTTCCGCCGCCGGTACCTGGATCCGATGCGACCGAGGTCACTAACTTACCGTTTAACTTTGAGATCCAGCGATTCTGATTACCGAGATTAATAGTCGAGACTGTAAACGGCGCGGGTGAGGCTGCGGACGGAAGCGGCCGTACCGGGAACGACGGTCGATCTCGATAGGAAGATCTCGAAATCACCATTCGGAAGGCGAGCCGCATTGATCGCTTGGAAACCCTGGGCGCTCAGCGCTTGGGAGAAAGCGTTTAGGGACCAACCCGCCCGAGCGGTTAGAATGTTTCCGCCGAAAATGGCGTAGTCTGACTGGCGACCGGTGGTCACGCGAATGTTCTGTCCAATGGAACCGTTCGTACGATTTATCCAGAGCGGAATTTCGACGGAGACGCCGGGGCTACCGAACGGTGAGCTCCGGACGTCGCGGCAGGTAGTCCGGTTCGAAACGGTCGCGGCCATGACGTTTACTTCAATTCCGTGGCGTCGCTGGCGACGCGTGCTGCGATTCGCAATTCGGTAATCGACTTCGGTTTCACCGACGATGGAACTCAGGAGGATGCCGTTATTCGAGGTGTCTTGATACTGCTCGACTGAAACCAGTCGGATGCATCCGGGTTCACCGTCGAGCATCGCTGAAAGTTCGGTGGGCGTACCCGTGAGTGCAGGAATGGCGGCCGCGCACTGGGTACCGGTCGGTACAAGGATGGGTCCGTGAGGACCATTTCCGGGAACGCCACCCGTCGGTCCGTACGGATAAACCGGGGTCGTCGGGTAGGGATTCGGAGGAAGGTTCGAGCCTCCGCCGCCACAACTCGAGAGGGCAACGAGAGTAGCCGAAACGGTGAAAGCGACGGGGAAACGCGATATTTTACGAAAGTTTTTCATACGCGCGGATTGATAACACAGTGCGTTACAAATGGGCAAGCTCGATTTTGGAAATGCAAAATCCGTTAAGTGACGCCGAGTTAAGCTTAAATTTGCTTGATCGATGGGCATACCCACCATACCTATTTCACTCACCTCACTCAGGGAGAGTCTAATGATGAAATGCTCGGGGATCTTATTATTTTGTGGTTTTTGCGTCCTGTTCACCGGGGCTGCGTTCGCCGACGACGGTTGGAAAAACGAATCCTCGGCCGGCGTAGTCCTCGCGACGGGGAACACCGAAACGACGACTCTAAACCTGGCCCAGGCGACGCTGAATGAATTTGACCATAACGTGATTAAGCTTACGGCCGGTTACCTTTACCAAAAGAGTGGAGAGATTTTGTCCGCGAAATCTTGGAACTTGGGACTTCGTTACGACCGAAACCTAAGCGAGCGGCAAAGCCTCTTTCTCGCGCAAACGGTGGAAGGCGATCAATTTAAAGGGATCAACCAACGTTATAGTACGGACGTCGGTACGAAGTACCTTTTCGTAAAAGACGACACGCTGAATTGGCTCGGCGAAGTGGGCTACCGATATACTAAGGAAAATGCAATTCTTCAGAGCCGAAGTCTTCATTACGCCCGCGTTTATACCGAGGTGGAAAAGAAGTGGAACGCGGCGGTTTCTACGAAGTACTGGCTCGAAATCCTGCCGAACTTTACGGAATCCTCCGACTGGCAGGCGAATACCGAACTGAGTCTTTCAGCAGTCATGACCAGTATTTTTTCGATTAAGTCGGCTTACCTCATTAAGTTCGACCACGTCGTAAATGCTCCAGGACTTAAACAGGCCGATAAAGTGCTTACGACCTCGCTCGTGGCGAAGTTTTAATTTTAAAAGAGGAAAAATAGAATGATTCAAGAATTTAAAGCATTCCTGTTACGCGGAAATATCATGGATCTGGCCGTCGGGGTGATCCTCGGAGGAGCATTCACGAAGGTCGTTACGTCACTCACTGCCGATGTGATCATGCCAGTTGTAGGACAAGTCGCCGGAAAAATGGATTTCGCGAATCTCTTCATTAACCTATCGGGCGGAGATTATAAGACGCTCGACGAGGCTAAAAAAGCGGGAGCCGCGACGATTAACCTCGGGATTTTCGCAAACCAGGTGATCGATTTCATTATCATCGCGTTCGTCGTTTATCTTCTCTTAAAGGGCGTGTCTCGCTCGATGGGAAAAAAGGGCCCGATCGAAGCTCCGAAGTAATTGATCCCCGGCAAAGGGCCGAGCCTAAATAAAAATACCCAAGCTCTGACAAGATTTTACCCATCGATGTTCGGGGTCCACCATTCGGGGTGGGCCCTGGATATCGGTGAGGGGAGCTTCGATTACTCTTCCTTCGCGGTATACAACCGCGGTTCCCCACTTTTTTTGCATGGCAAGCGAAGCTGCTTTTAGTCCGAGCGCGGCCGTAAGGAATCGATCCGTTGTCGTCGGCGCGCGACTCCGCTGGAGATGTCCGAGGACCACGTGCCGAGCTTCCCACGGAGTCGTCGTCTCCACCCAGCGCGCGATACGCTCGGCGATTCCCCCAAACCGGACTCCGTGAATCGACCCGGCAATTTCGTCAAATACCGCATTTTCTCCGTCAGCTTTCGC
Organism: Oligoflexia bacterium; assembly: GCA_025352185.1. GTDB lineage: Bacteria > Bdellovibrionota > UBA1018 > UBA1018 > UBA1018 > JACMQW01. The sequence continues at coordinate 7,509 of JANXTV010000206.1, read as the reverse complement.
CGCTTCGGAAACGACGAGTACCATCCCGGGAATTCCTTCGGCATGCCGACGATTTAGAAACTCCGCCAGTTTAGGGCGTGAAAAAGGACGTTCGGGAATGAGAATCGCGTCCGCATAGCTCGCAAGTCCGCCGCCGAGCGCGATCCAGCCGGCCGTTCTTCCCATTGTTTCGACGATCATCACCCGGTGGTGAGAGTTCGCCGTTTTTCGGAGGGCGTCGACTGCATCCGAAACGACAGAAATCGCCGTGTCGTAACCGAAAGTAACTTCGGTTCCTTGAAGATCATTGTCGATCGTCTTCGGTACTCCGATTATCGGCAGATTCGGAGCGATCCGCTGAATTCCGATAAAGGTGCCGTCACCACCCGCGGCGATTAAGCCGTCGAGCTTGAGCTTCGCGTACTGAGCTTGGAATTCGTCGGCGCGGCCTATAATTTTAGTTTTGTTCGAAGTCCCGAGAAATGTTCCGGCGTCCGCGTGAATCCCGTTAATTTCGTTCCATTTAATTTCTCGCGTTCGGTTGGTGAATACCCCGTCGAAGCCATCGAGAATTCCGATTACTTCGTGACCATTTCCGATGAGCGCACGCGACGCTGCTTCGATGATTCCGTTCAGCCCTGGCGCATCTCCACCACCCGTCATGAGTCCAATTCGCATATCGAAACGCTACCGTGGACCTTAGGTTGCGTAAATAGGCTTTCGTCACATTTTGCCTGGGTCGTCGGTGACACATTTTTTTCGCGGTAATAAAGGGAGAAAATAGAACTTGTTTAGGGATGGTGGTGAATTGGCTAACTCATCCCCCGTGGCACGTAGGTTGACGTTATGTATGAATTTCAAGAGCAATTTAAGTCGAGCGTTCCCGTACTATTTTTCGCACTCGCAGGCGGATCGACGATCGCGACCTCTTGTTCACAAATTCATTCACTCACCTCCACTCAAAATCTTGCGTCAGCCTCCACCGCCTCCTGGGATCTGCAAAATACGCTCTCCGGAGTTCGAATGACGGTCTCTCGATCTTCGGTGGGAAAAGTATACTACGCCACCTACGCTACGGATCAAGGGAGCCTGACCGCGAACGATGTGAAAACCGCTGCATCCGCGGTTTTAAGTATATCCCTCGTTGCAAACGGTACGATCACCCTGACGAATGCGAGTACTCCGGTCATCGAAGATATTAATACCTTACCCGATCAGGCGACGTACACGCTCTACGCGGTGTCTGAAAATGCGACGGGTCTGCTTGATTCGAGCGTTAAGAAGTTTACCCAAGTTCTGCCGAAGTCGGTTTCCCGGCAAAACTATACTTCGCCGATGAAATCGACGGAAATGCGCTACCTGATTCATTTCCCAAAAAATTTCTATAATGATAGCGCCAACTGGCCGCTTTATATTTATCTCCACGGAAACGGTGAGACCGCGAATACGGCGGGAAACACCGACGTCGAGTTCGATCACATGCATCGATCTCCGTATATTGCGCGTCTCGAAGCGGGAACCGATGACGTGCCGATGATCCACGCTTCGGTTCAGTGTAATTATAACGTCTGGGACTGTTCGACCGGACAGGACTATCCCGACCTACAAGAAGAGTTCGTGAATGAACTAAAATCGAAGTACCGGATTAATCCGAAGAAAATTTATTTTATCGGCATGAGCTATGGGGGGGATGGAACCTGGAACACCCTCAACTTTAAACCGACGATCGCGGCCGCTTCGATTATTCAGGCCGGGATGGTACGCTTTAATCCCGCCGATATCTGCACGAACATCGCGCCGAAAAATCGCCCGCTGTGGTTAATCGGGAATAACGGGGACCAGTGGTATGGTCCCGCCACGCTCGACGGTGATTTAAATACTCTTAAAGGGTGTGGCGGCGGGACGGTACAAACGGCCGACACGCGTCGACTCAACATCGATAATACGACCCAGTTTCCGGGGAACGTCGCCTCTCCATTTCACAACGTACCCGAATATACGTTTAATACTCCCAGTTTTGATTACGGTGTTTTCCAGTTTGCCTGGTGGAATGGGGCTTCGATTTCCCACGAAGCGACCGCGGGACACTTGGTACCCGTGCACGCAGATGTCACCGCCGCGCTCGCGACGGCGCAGTCTCAGCTGAGAGTGAGTCTTGGAAATCCTGCGCTGACCTTAAATACACTATTTGATTGGCTAGCCCTTTGGTCCCTTCCGTAATCAGGTGAATAAAAATGAAATCGTACCCAATTGTTAATGTGGCCCTTCTATCTACGATTGTCGCGACGGCATTCGCGGGACTCGCCGGATGTGTGCTTCCCTCCGCCGGGGTACTCGGCACGGTCGCCTCGGCGACGGCAAGCCCCACTCCGAGCGTGACTTCCGTTCCGGGTCGCATCGCCCTGGGAGCGGTCACGCATTTACGGAATATTCGCACGGGTCTCGAGTTAAAACACCGTCAGGCCTATACGGGATCGCTCTACTACGCGATCTACGATGTGGATCAAGGAACCCTTACCCCCGATGCAATTAAAACTGCGGCCATGGGAGCCCTGGGCGGAAATTTAGTCGAGAATGGCACTCTCGCCGTCACGGCCGCAAATAGCGACATGTACCGGAATATCACGAGCCTCGCGGATAAAAAGCAGTACTACCTATATTCAGTCGGTGAGGATGCGGTGGGACTCGATATCGCGGCAAATGCTTTAAAGTTTTCAAAAATTCTTCCAAAGGCCATGACGCAATTTAATTTTACGAAAGGCGCCGGAACTTCGCCCGGTACGCTCATTCGGTACGCCGTTTCCGTTCCGCAGGATTATTACGATAATCCGACTGCAAATTACCCGATCCTTATTTGGATCCACGGAAATGGTGAAAGCGCTAACGATGCATCGAACGCGGAAGTAAACTATACGAATTTAGCGGGACTGATGGGCCCTTTCAAACGGATTAATAATGATCTTTCGAACGTACCGATGATTGTGATTGGTGTGCAGTGTAATTATGCTTTCTTCGACTGCGCTCACCAGAACGAATACACGATTCATAAAGAAGCTTACGATAACGTGATCACGAAACTCCGGGTGAACGTGAAGCGAGTTTACGTCGGAGGAATTAGTTACGGGGGCGAAGGGACGTTTACCTTCATCAGTCACTATCCGACGCTGGTCGCGGCCGCGTTCACCCTTTCGGCCACGAGTCCCGTCGCGAGTGCGACCCTCTGCTCATCGATTGGTGTGAATAACGTTCCACTCTGGGCGGCGATCAGCACGAACGACGCGATTTTTAGCCATAACTCACTCCAGCAGACCGTTCTAGATTTACGGGCCTGCGGAAGTTATACGAATGCCCTCGCGAAGCCGAAGATTACGGTTCTCTCGAACGGTACCTATCCGAATACCGTGGATGGTTTTCACCACGGGGCGACCGAGAATAACATCCTCGCGCTACCTTGGAACGACGGTGCGTGGAAGTACTGGAATGGTGCGGCCGAAGTTGCCGATACTATTCCTCCGACTCATCCGTCGGGACTCGCCACGGAATTCACTACCGCGACGCCGGGATTTACGGGTGGCGCGCCAAATATCCAGTCCGACTCGCTCGCGAGTGCGTCTACCCTTCACGGGGCAACGCTCTCGACGATGTATGACTTCCTGATGCTTTTCGCGAAACCGTAGATCTACCGAGCACCCTTACGGGCGCTCTAGCGGGCGACCTTCAGCCGTCCGTTAGTGCCTTTCGCGAGTGGACTCGATTCGATGTAGTATTCGAAATTTCCCTCGTACGCCCGAAGCGTACCGTGGTCGACTTCAAACACTCGCCCCGCGACTTCGCGTAGGAAGTGGCGATCGTGGGAAACAAGGGCGACGGTGCCGTCAAAGCTCTTAATGGCCTGGAGTAATACTTCGCGTGACTTAATATCGAGATGGTTCGTCGGTTCGTCGAGAATGAGAAAGTTAACCGGCGTAGCGAGGATAGTCGCGAGTACGACGCGGCTCTTCTCCCCACCGGAAAGAATCCCGATTTTTTTCTCGGCGTCGTCTCCGCTGAAGAGGAAAGTCCCCAGGAGATTACGTACGAAACCGATCGTCGCTTCGGGAATGCGGTCGTAGATTTCCTGGAAGATCGTTTTTTCGGGATTTAAAACGTCGAGTGAGCTCTGCGAAAAATACCCGATCTTCACACCCGCACCGACCACGCAGGTCCCGTCGGTCGCGTCCGTTACGCCCGCCATAATTTTTAGCAGGGTCGACTTACCGGCGCCGTTTACTCCGACGATCGCGATTTTATCGAGTCGTTGGATGAATCCGGTGAGGCCACTGAATACTTTTTTCGAACCGCCGTCCTCGCGCGAATAGGTTTTTCCGAGGCTCTGGAACCGCACGACGTCGTTTCCGCTGCGGGGTGGGGGAGCCCACTCGAAATTCATGATGCGTTCTTCCGCAGGAATTTCGATCCGTTCGATTTTATCGAGCTTCTTCACGCGCGACTGAACCTGCGCTGCGTGCGACGCGCGAGCTTTCAAGCGCGCGATGAATTCTTCTTCTTTCTGGAGCATATCCTGCTGCTTCTGATGGGAAGCGAGGAGCTGGTCCATGCGGATGGCTTGTTCCCGAAGATAGAAGTCGTAGTTTCCCGTGAATGACGTGATCGTCTTATGGGCGACCTCGACGATTCGCTTTACGATCCGGTTCATGAATTCCCGGTCGTGGGACGTCATCACGATTGCGCCCTTAAAATTTTGGAGCCATTCCTCAAGCCAGAGGATCGCTTCTAAATCGAGGTGGTTGGTCGGTTCATCGATCAGGAGGACATCGGGATTCAACGCGAGGATTTTCGCGAGTTCGATTCGCATCTTCCACCCGCCAGAGAATGTTTCCACCGGGCGATTATAATCGTCCGGGCCGATCCCGAGACCGGTCAGGATGGCTTGAGCGCGGGATTCGAGATCGTACCCACCGCGAGTTTCGAACTCCTGCTGGACCTCGCCGTAGCGTTCCACGAGCTTCATCATTTCGTCGTCGTCGATCGGATTTACGGCCGAGTCTTCGAGCTGTTTTTCGAGGAGCGCGAGGTCTTTAGCGATGGCGGAAATTTTTCCGGCGCCGGCCTTTACTTCTTCGAGGGCCGAGCGGCCCTTCATTTCGGCGACGTCCTGGGAGAAGTATCCGATGACCTTCCGTTCGGCGATATTCACGGCCCCGCTATCGACCCCCTCTTCACCGACGATAATTCGAAAGATAGTCGACTTCCCGGCGCCGTTCGGACCGACGAGCCCGATTTTATCGCCTTCCCGAACCTGGAAGCTCGAGTTCGCATAGAGGACGCGGGTACCGTATTGTTTCGAAATATTCGTCAGATGGATCATGGCGTGCGGGTTAGTTAACAGAGCGAAACCTAAAGGGGAATCCCTATTCGGGGTCGGGTTAGGGACGGTTATTGACGCAGCGCACCATAGTGAGGTATAAAGCTCGCTATGCGTAATCCCTCGATCCTCTCCTTACTCTCGTTATTCCTCCTGAATTCGGCATTTGCGGCGCCGGCCGGGAATTACATGTGTACCAGCACGAACCTGCTCGGCGGGAAGTACGAAGTCGAAGTTCGCGTGAATACGAAGCAGGAATGGCCGACGCTTGACGCCGCAATCTTTAATCCGGGCGAAGAGATTGAAATCGACCACGTGGACTACCCGCCCGCCTATACGAACCTCGATACCGTTACGAAGTCCGATGCCGTCGTGATCGGAAATCAAGACGGACTGAAGTCGATCGTCGAAATCGACTACGAGTCGGGTAAACGCGGTCCCTTTTCTTCACGCCTACTTAAGGCCGCCGGGATGAATCCTAGCGGTTCGATAAAACTTTATCCAGGTACGCTCGAGATTAAAAAGAGCACGATCTTTTCAAAAAATGCGTCGCCTTTTAAGGGCGAAGTGAATCTCGTCTGCGTATTCATCGATTAGTGGCGAAGATGAAACTGCGTAAAACCCTGCGAACCCTCGCCCTCCTCTCCCTTACGGTACTTTCTTTCGGAACGAGTTTCGACGCCCGTGCGTACGGAAATACGGCCGTACTTAAAAGCATTCTAAAGGAGTGTTATTCCGGCGCGGCGATTCCGAGTACGGAAGAGAATCCGACGGTGAATGGTCATGCTCTGAGCGACGAGGAAACGCAAAACGTCCGGTGGATCGGGCGCTGCGTTCTCCCTTTTCTTTCGGGTACGAAACCCGAGAAAGCTGAAATGTTAGCGAAGGCCACGTGGTGGGCTCTCCGGGAAGGGAACCTCGGACTAACCGGCGCGAAAATTCATCGGTATTCGATCTGTCACGGACGAGACGATAGAGATCACGTGAAGTCGAAATTTCCGCTCTACGTTTGCCCGACCGATACCTGGCAGGTCGGCATGGCTTCGGGCCAAGCGATGGTCTACGACGAAAAAACTTACTCCGCGAAAGTGCACGACGTAATCGAAAATCTCGATCCGAAACTAGACGAAAAGGATCTTCTAGCTTGGACGGCGGAACTTGCGGGAGCAATTCCCGGAAGTAATATCCATACGTCGATCATCCACTCGAAGGGCCGCTTAAAACGTTCCTGGCTCGCCCGGAATCCACTTGTTGGCTTCGCAGTGATTGGGAAGGCCGCGGTCGAACAGCAGTGCTATATCCAGAAGCGGGACTGGTGCTTCAAGGGGAGCTACCCGGAAGCAAAGAATTACTCGGGCAGTAAAAAGGGAATGATCAAAGCCGTTGGCGACCTCGAGAATTATTTCCTCGGTCACTGATTCGTTCAGTTAACCCGGAGTTGCCGGTTCTCGCAGGCGACGAATGAGGGTCTCAAATTCCTCGGGCCGCAGAACTCCCGCCTGCTCAAACACGAGTTCTGATTTTCGAAACGCCATGAGAGTAGGGATCGACCGTACCTGAAAAGCACTCGCTAGATCCGGTGCCGCTTCCGTATCTACCTTTCCGAAAAAAATATCGGGACAAGCCTCCGCCGCCGCATCGAACACGGGGGCAAAGATTCGGCAAGGCCCACACCATGCCGCCCAAAAATCAAGGATGACGAGTTCGTGAGAATCCACGATCGTCTCAAAATCATTCATCGTAACGGGATGGGTTACTCCGCCCATGGGACTATTCTTCTCTGCGAAAGTGGAGACTCGCGGGTGCGACCGACTTACAGTCGACGTACCGACGTTCCGTGGAAGCAGAAGTGTCGTTCGGGACGGTAAGATTCACCAGACCGACCATTTCGCGGTAGCAGGCTCCGAATTGATTCGTATAATTATCGTTCGCGTTCTCGACTAGTTTCGTAATGAGCTGATCGATCTTAGAAAGATGATCTGGATAGTTCGGAAATTCGGGCCCGTTATTCGAAATTTTAGACGACGTCGTCTCACGGGCGGGTCCGACCGTAATGACCGTTTTATCCTTTAGGGTAATGGTCAGGGTCGACTCCCGCGATTTACTTTTTACTTCGATGAAACGGTATCCGCGAGGATCTTTCGGTTTGCCATTCTTCCGGGTAC
>JANXTV010000165.1 GCA_025352185.1 Oligoflexia bacterium | reverse complement strand
TGGAAAGCGCGAGGAATTTATCTTTCTCCGGATTTCCTTCGACCGTCACGGAATAGCGTTTTAATTTTTTGAGTTCTCGCGGGGTCGGTGCGAAACCCATTCCCCAGGTGCCGCCCGCTCGCTCCCAAGCCGCTAAGTCCGGGCCGAGATCCTTTCGCCGCAGAAGTTGATCGGCGTGGATCCGCTCGAGAAAATCGACGTGATTTAAAAGAAACGCACAGCCCTCTCCCCGGTTTAAAACCTGAATGTCCCCGGCACGCGCGGGTACGACGGCGGCAAAAGAAAGTGCCGCGAGAAGCGCTAAGTGCAGAAGTGGGGGGCCGAACACCATCTCTAACGTGTCGGTGGTCCCCACCCCACCCTAAAGGCCCCGGTCTCCGATCCGGATACTTCTTTCACACCCTGGCTAGAACGTAGGCAGCCTCGGGAAGGTGGGAGGGCGCCATCCCGCGCACCCCCGGACGGGGCGGCTTAGGAGGCTCTTCCTAACTAACTAAAATAATTAGTTTATTTTGCGATTAGGAAATCATAAAAAAAACTTACGCGGCGCAGCGACTCTGGCACCCCAGTTGCTCATAGGGCAGTGCTCGTTAAGAAGAAAAGGAACCTGTTATGTCGAACGTTGTCTCCATTCGCGCATTCAAAGCTTTCAAAGAACTCGATACCGAGGAGCTCGCCTACCAAGCGCGAATCCTCTCCCTGTCTAAAGTAGAACTCCTCGAAGAGATGGTTCGGTTTCAAGAAGAGCGAAAGACTCTCGGAACCCTCACTCACCCCCTCATGATCCGGGGCCGCCACCTCTTTCGCGCGCTCGAAGAGACGGCCGACTCCCAGGAATTAAAAATTCTCTCTCGCTCGTACCGCCGCCACCTCGACTACGAAATCCAGGCCCTCCGCGAAAAAGCGGGCGACGCCGGAACCCGTTAGTCGCCAATTTTCTAACACTCGCGCCGAAATGGGAATAAACCGATAGGGTTTCGAGGCATAACGCCTGAGGAACGCCTGAAAACCCTTCGAAACGCGAGCACTGCGCTCGTCATACCCTTACTAATTCTACTCGCTGCTCGCGCGGACGAATCACCCGCGCGCGGTTATTGCCGTGCGGCCCTGAACGTCGTCATGAATCCGGTAGGATACGCGGTCCGGGGCCTACGGACCCTCCGGACTTCTGGAGTAGATTCCGTATTCTCCCGCGACCGGTACGAACTGGCCCGGGCCCGTTTCGCAAAAGACCCTACCCTTCTCACGGCAGAAGTCACCCCGCACGACGCGAAAGACGTAGAATTCTTTCTCGCGCATCTCGATGCCCGACTCGAGTCCTTCGGATTTCCGACCACTACTCCCCAGATTCTGGGCGGAAAAAAAATAGAGTCCGTGAGTTACATTCGTGAAATCGAGAGGACTCTCTGGCTACCCGATACTCCCGGAGAAACCGTACTCGATCGCCTCACCCGGCTCTACTACGGAGCAACCCACGCGATTCCCTACGATATTAACGAAAGTTTTCTTCGACTACCGAATCAGGCCCGAGACGAAATCATGGCGTTCGAAATGGACCGTCTCGTCCTTCGTCATGCCCTTTTCGAAGTCATGAATCTTTACGGGATAAATTTTCAGCTGCGTACCCGATCCTTCTGGAGTGAAACCCAGCGCATCCTCTACGCCGCACTCATCACTCCGCCAAAAATTTTTGGCTACGTCGATACTTCGACCCGGCTCGCCCGGTTCGCCTATAATCCGGAATTCTATAGTGACGTACTCACCCAGGGTTATCTCCCCACGTTGACGAAGTGGCGCCCTAAACTTGAATCCCAGCTCGGAAAGACTCTAAAGTTTGAAACGTTCCTCGGACTTTCGGGTGCGGCATTTAGTACATTTTTTACGCTGCGGCTCGCCTACCGACTCACGCATAAAAAACCAACTGAGTCCGAAAAGAAAAAAGGAAAACCTCGTGGCGCACCGGATCTACGCCGTTACCTCTACGAGTCGTGGCTCCGGATTCATCGAAGAAAACACAACTCAGAACCGGATTCAACGACTGATGCGATTCAGCGTAAATTCTTCGAAACCGCGGACGAGAAAGAGCTCAATCAAATCTACGATAGTATTTTACACAGCGAAGAAGGGCCGGAAATCCTTCCCGACTCTTCCACGCATCAATCAACCCAATAAATCGCGTTAAAGTAAATCTGCTGGATCGTCGGATCCTTCAGGGTGGCGTACCCGTCGTAATTTCCGGAGGCTTCGAGTCCGACGACGCGACCCTTGCCGAACCTTCGGACGGCCAAAAAATCTGTTCCATCGTCGGCCTTCAGCAATAAAGTTGCCGGCTCTTTCTCGAAAACGTGCATTTTCCCTTGGCTCCGAGCCACGTCGATCATCGTATCATTCACAATTCCGATAACCACCGGGTGCGTAGTGCGACCTTCGACACTTTTCAGAACCGCCTTCCCTTTCGTCAGCCCCTCGCGGTCAAAAAGTGTCAGGTCGCGCATCATTTTCATTCGGTTCTGTTCGAGCAATTCGAAGGAGTTCCATTCCCCGTGAATAAACGTTCCGCCGCCCATGACGTACGCAACGAGCGCTTTCTGCCCGGCCTCGGGCATGTCCGTATTATACGTAGTTCCGTTTAAGTGAATCACGGCATCGTAACCCGTCGGTGCTTCGGCTCCGCTGGCCGTGTATGCCGTTTCGTCCGCAGCCGTCAGGGTAATATCCGACCCGAGGTCTTCGAGCGCCTTAACGAAATCGACCGTCGCGCCGTCTTTTATATCCCAAATAATGAGAACCGTCCGGCTCGGGGGAATGATCATTCCCTGGCTTAACGCCTCGGCCATCGAAAAAGGGAGCTGGGTGCGCTTTGAAAACTTTGCGCCTTTAAACTTTACGTCTTTCAATACGGGTTCGACGAATACGGTTCCGCCGAGATTTGTCTCCCGTAGATCGGTACCGACGATGACCGTATATTCCACGCGAGCCTTCCGAAAATCGCATCCCGCGAAAACGGCGTTAGTCAGATCGGCCTTCCGGAGAATGGTATCGTTAAAGATCGTCCCTTTACCCGTAGCCTTCTGCAGAAGGGCATCGGAGAGATTCGCAGTCGAAAAGTTAGCGCCGTCGAGACGGGTCTAATTTAAAATCGCAGCGGCAAGGTCCGCTCCAGCGAAATTAGCCTGGTCGCAGATGCTTCCCGTCAGATTCGCTTCTCCGAGTTTCGTCGTCGCAATATTCGCACCCGTGAATGTCGACTTTAAGTAGGAACCAAATCGAAGGTCCGCTTCAGTGAGGTTCGCACCGGAGAAATCGACTTCTTTCATTTCCACCGAAGAGAGCGTCGCACCCTTTAGAATCGCCTTTTTAAAACTACCGCCGGACATTTTCGCCTCGAGGAAAGAGACCGAAGAAAGTTCCGCACCGTCGAACTTAGCACCGTCGAGTTTCGTTTTTTCAAAAGTAGAAAAGCGGAAGTCGGAATCGGAAAAGTCAGACCCGCTAAAATCAGTACCGTTCAAATTCAGCCGTCCGATGACGACTCGGCGAAGATCGGAACACTGGCCGAGGTATCCCGGATTTAACCCTTCGGCGCCCGCTTTATTCAGACACTTTCCACCCATGTACCGGAAACCTTCGTCGCCGCCGAAAGCCGATAGGCTCAATAAAAGTAAAACGACTAAATATTTCATCTCTACTCCGTCCAGTTAACCGCGTTAAAGAAAAGTTTTTGAATTACCGGATCCTTCAGCGAAGGAATTCCTCGGTAATGAGGCGCAAAAGCAAAACCCACGACTTTGCCCTTTCCGAGTTTTCTC
>JANXTV010000135.1 GCA_025352185.1 Oligoflexia bacterium | reverse complement strand
CACGGCCCCCCTGGCGGGCGAGGACCATGCCGCGTGGTTCGTTCCCGGACGACTCTCCCCCGTGCAGACGATCATTTGGAATTGGCTTGAAGAACTGAAACGAGAACTGAACTCCAAACTCTTTCTCGGACTCTGGGACTTCGAGGGGCATTACGCGGTCTATTCCGAAGGGGCATTCTACCGTACCCATTTCGATCGCTTTAAAAATGATTCAAAACGTACCGTTTCCGTAGTTCTTTTCTTTAACGAAAAATGGGAACGGGAATCCGGCGGGGCCCTTCGGCTCGAAACACCCCGGGGCGATCTACGGATCCTTCCGGAAGCGGGGACGGCGGTCATCTTTTTAAGTGACCGCATTGCGCACGAAGTGGAGCTAACGCATCGGGACCGCGTGAGTTTTGCCGGATGGTTAAAGACCCGACCTTAGCTGCTCGATAGAGGATATGTCGCTAAAGGATATAAAGGAGATCTTCGATTTCGTAGGTGGCTTTCGCGAGCTCGATGATGTCGTCCGCCGAACCCGCCAGAAAGCTATAGGTGAGCGCGACGTGCCCATCGTTTGCGCTCTTTTTTTCGCCCACCTTTTTCAGAGCTAAAAACTTCATTTCGAACTGAATGACACCGTTTAAAAAAGGCGGAGTGTTTTTACCAATAAACTTATGGGTGTAGTTCGCCGGAAAAAGATAGGTGTCGATTAAAAGCTGTTTGAATTTGTCGAACGAGGCACTCATTTCTCTCCCTTTTAACGCGAAACGACCGGAGTGAGAAGAATATAAATCTTCGCCTTAACCCAACGAAAAGGCTTAAAAGGAACGCTCTTTTTTTTCTTCAGCGATGGTTGATAAAATAACTTGCCCCGAGGAAAACGGAATCGGTAAAAAGAAGGGGAGGTCCCCACCTATGAATCGATTTTCCCGACTTGTAGTATTTGGTCTGTTGATTCCATTCCTATTCGTCCTCCATCCCGTTATTGCCGCGGAACATGCCGAAGTCCTTTTTACGGGGCAACCCTCGGAAACGGTAAAACTCACTTCGAGTCACTTCACGGGTTCCGTATCTGCGGATATCCGACTCGATTTCGGTGAATCCCCTTCGGGCATCGAACCGAATGAAAAATTTAATGTTCGTCTCGTTGGTGAACGAATCCTAGTCGAAGTGGGGTCGTCGGGGCGACTTCTCATTGCTCAGGGTACACCCGAAGTTCGGCGCGACCGAACCGGGACGACCGTGAAACTCGTGGCTCGCTATGGATTTTCATTTTACGATTTGACGCCGTTAAACCGAGCCCTCGAAACGAGCCTTACGAAGTTTTTAATTAAAGACGGAAAATTATTTTTCGAGGCTGCACCCGACTTATTCGACCTGGGTCTCGCCATTCGACTCGAAATTGGAAAACGTCGATTTTTACTCCGCGACCGGACGATTTACGATCGGTTGATAACCGGGGGATCCTTTACCCGCACCCCGACGGAAGACGGGAAAGTTCTTTATTACGCCACGCTCGCCGATCTCGGATTACCCGTGCCGTCCCACGGGCGTTTTAACGTAACGCTCTCGGGTAACGTTGTGTTTACGGGCGAGTCGATTCTGAATCCGGCCGAACTTCGACACGATGGAAAAATCGTAACGTCGCTCCGCCTCCGCGCGCGTAAACTAGCGTCGGAAGAAGCTTGGTTTACCGAGATCCTTGGTTTCGACGAGAATTTCGAGTCGGCATCCCTTGAGGAAGATCACTCCAACCTCCGCTTTTGATGTCGCAGAGTTTTCGATGGGGAGGATGAGTTCCATTTCGGACTCTTTCTCCGGAATTTTACAGCGCTTCGGCATAAAAATATAATCGACGACCGATATTCCATCGAGGGGCGTGATGGATTCGAGCGCGTAAGTTTCGCCGGTGGGGATGATGATTTTCCCGCTCCTTAAAGCGGGTAGGACTATTTTCTGAGAGAGGTAAACCGCATCGTCGGCGCCGAGATTCTGCCAGGCTTCCGAGGCGAAGGTCGATAGGCTTACGAAGAGCGTTCCTAAGGCGATCCAGGTCGGTTTCAGCGTAGGTTTCATGGGCCTAGCAAAACACGAAAGTACGGAAAGATCGAACTGTCTAAAGTTTAGACACTGCGTCGCAGGGCGGGCAGAGAAGGACGCTGATTTTAAGCGGCTTCCGCTAGAATCGCCCCTTGGGTGGTACATCGATTGCTCTCCTTAAGTGGATGAAGATCCGGTTGCTCGCCCTATTTTCGATCTTTTCGGTTCTGGCAACCTTGGCCCACGCCGACGATACGTGCTCGGATATTCGGCTCGATGCTCCCGGCGGGAGTATGGAGCACGTCGCCCTTCGTGATCAGCGACTGATCGGCAGCTGCTACGCTCACTCCGCCGCCCAGATTTTCGATGCGTGGCGGTTTAAACACGGCGATACGGATTATGCGCACCAGAGTTCGGGATTCGAAATTGGCCAGCGATTTAAAATCCGCGACGGTTACCTCCGGGCTCAGCACGACGGGATCGGCGTGCTGCCCATTCCACTCAGTAAATTACCGATCCCACTCGCAAAGCCAGGAGACACGATTGACAGCATCGACGGTGGGGAAATTCACAAATTAATTCCGCTCATTCAGTCCCAAGGGTCCTGCTCGCAACTTGAACTTGATTCGCTCGTCCGAAATACCTCGATCGACGAATATGCGACCGGGATTATGCGAATTTTCTGGAAATACAGCGATCAGTATTTAACTCGGCGAAGCGCGGTCGAGAAAGAAGTCGCGGAAGCGGAAATGCGTTCCTACGAGGCCTCAAAGCGCTACGCGCAGATGGATAACACCCGGAATAATGGACTCGCGGTCGCGCGTCAGAGTTTGAAATACGAATTAGACCCATTCTTTCGTGGTGACGCCCTGAAGGGTGGGGTCGAAGAACTCATAAAATATAATTCGGATAACTTACGTATTCAGAATCCGCGGATCGCATATTCGAAACTGAAAGCGGACGGAGACACCGTCGACATGTTTGAAACGATCTCGATCATTAACTGTCCGGAGGCGAGACGCATAAAGGCCACGGGAACGTTTT
>JANXTV010000113.1 GCA_025352185.1 Oligoflexia bacterium | reverse complement strand
CCCTTCTTTAGTCGGAAGATCGATACTATCGTCCCCCCGGTCCGAGCCCTCGGAACTTCGGCGAACCATCGTGTAAGTCCGAAGCGCAGTGGGATAACTCTGAACTTGGGTGATCCACGGCATTTTCCAAGCGATACCCTGCGGAACCGTCCGAAGCGATCCCGTCCATACGTTAAAGATGACTCCCGTATTCCCCGGTTCGATGACGGAGTAGGAACTAAAAAAGCCCAGGATCAGGAGGAGAGCCACCGCACCCGTAACCACACGGCTAAGAAACTTTGCGCGGAACTGGGGAGATTCAAAGTCGAATTCCATAAACTATTCTCTTTCGTTGTCTTTTTTATAGTCCGTGATGTTGATCACGGGCTTTTCCGGATGCCGACTACTTTTACGAAAAATCCGGTAAAACGCGCCCTCGAGGCGCTTTTGTACCGGACCGAGGATTCGGTAAAGGCCATAAAGTATGACGATGAGGAGAATCCATTCGGCGGCGTTCATCACGGGTGAATTCACGCTAGCATAACCCTCCCGGAGCGGATATCAAGCGCGGCGTCATAGCCTTGACGGATTGACGCCACGGCAAATTTCGCCGATTTCGCACCGCCCGTTTCCCGTGGAAAATTAGGGATAGAGAAGAGGTCTATTCATGGATGCGCCGAATGCTTCAATCACCAGTCATCTCGAAGGTTTCCTCAGCTCCGCCCGTAAATTAGAGGAGGCACTTACCGAGGAAAAGAAAAAGAGCCAAAAGATTGCGCAGGAATACCTCGCGACGCGAACCACGCTCGAAAATGGGGTGCGCGAACTCCAGAATCGCCTACTTCAGCGTGAGAATAAAATCCAAGCGATCAGCGAAGCGTTCCGAACTCTTCAAGCCTCTGAATCACGATTAAAATTGGAAATTCGGGAGATCAGCGAACGCGAAAAGAAGACCGCGACCGATCTCGCGCAGTACCAGTCCGCGTGGAACGAAGTCCTCGCCCGCGAATCTCAAGCGCGCGGTACGCTCATCGAATACGAAAAAGCGAAACGTACGCTCGCGGAACAACGGAACCAAATCCAGTCTCTGGAAAACTCCGTGAAGGAAGCGAATCAATCGAATCAGACCCACGCACGCCACGCGGATACTTATCAGCGTGAACTCCAAAGTGCGCTGATTCGAATTCAAAGTGCGGAATCTAAGTATAATCAGATCCAAAAAGAACTGGCGATCGTCTCCCAGAATAAACGAAACGCCGATGAGGAAATCGCCCGTATCGAAACGAGCATGAAGGAACGATTCCGCTGGGAACTCGCGACCGAAAAGGAGCGCCTAAAAGCTGAACTCGAAAAGGACTCGGCTCTCGACCGGGAGCGTTTTCGTGAAGTTGCCCGTAATCAGATGCGAGCCGAAATTGAAAGGGCAGTTCTCGTCGAAAAACAGGCTCGAGAAACGGCGACGACTGAACTCGAAAAAGTTACGCGGGACCAAGAAAAAGCACGAATCCAACTCGGCGCCCTCGCCCAAGACCTCGCAAAGATGAAGTCCGATCATCAGGCGCTCCAAGAAGCGAAAGCGATTTCAGAGGGAGCGCTTATGGAGCGCGCCGAACGAGCGGAAAAATCTCTCATTTCCGTACGCAGCGACGCCGCCATGAACCAAATGGAGCTAAGCCAAATGCAGATGAAACTCCAGACGACGAGAAAGGAAGCGAGCAAAAGCTTCCTCATCGAGCGCCTCCGGAATGAGGCAGTGATTCAGGATCTCTCACGAAAGATCGAGAGCCTCATGAATGACGGAATTTATGCGGAAAAAATCGAAGCCGCTCCGGAATCCGTAAAAATTTATTCTGCGATTCCGGTCGGCATTGCCCGGTCGAGTCGTGACGGAAACGTCGCCGACCACGCAATGAACTTCGCCGAAAGTAGTCCTCTCTCCGTCTCTTCGAACTGAGCGGTATCGAGAACTGCCGGTGCACGGTTTTTCTTCACCGTGACGGGCAGAGGAGTCGTCTTTCGTGCCGAAATCTGACTGCCGGCACTCAAAAAGATAACGACAAAATAGAGAAAGAAACGGGTGGAGAAATCGGTAACCATCCTGGTCCCCTTTGGGTTGAGCGTCGGGCATCTTGCCCGGCTACCCCCTTACTAAGAGCAAGGTCGGTACCAAGTGGTCATTCTAACGATTACGGGCGCTTAGGCCGTGTGGGTACGCCGCCCGAATGACGAAATAGAGCCCTTTGGGGTCACTTTCGAGAGGGTACGCCAAAAATCGTCAAGATTGCGTACTTCGACGATCTCACCCTGATCGAGCACAATTCGCACGGAATCGATAACTCCCGGCTCGATTAACACGCGTTCGAAATATTTTTCTGCCTCGAGAAACTTACGCTTCATCTCCCGCACGATTTTTGGAAGTTGTACGGTGCCGAGTAGTCTCGGTTTTTCTACTTCATCGAGAAAATCGAGTTGGTCCTGGGTACCGATCCGCGTGTTCCCGAAGATTTCCACGATCGTACCGCTCAGATTTCCACGGAACGGACTGTCTTTCGTATAAATATCGTAGCTGATTTTCCGAAGTCCCCCGTTTAGCTGGCCACTTCGACTTTTAAAAAGACCGCCTTGGTCGATGCGGTCGAGGTAACAGTGAATCAGCGCCTCTTTACCGTGAACAACTGGGTAACGTTTCTCGAGTTCGCGTTCGTAATTCGCCTTCCACCAACTTCCAATAATCGATGGACCATCGTGTCCAATAATGGAGCTAAGAATTTTTCTCCAGACGTCTCCGGGAACTCCCATCTCTTTTCGAATACTATTTCCTTCGCGCATGCTAATTCGACTGTGGTCGAGAAAAGCGCGGAAGGCATTTCCGTCGTAGTCGGGTAAATATTTTTTTTGAATATGAGATTCCTTCCCTAGGTCGGAAAGGAGAATCGCCGCTTCTAAAATTCCTGGCTCGCAGCCAATCTTTTCTAAACTCTCATGGTCACACCGCACTTCACGGGTCATCCGAAGTACGTGCTTTAAATTTTCATTCGTCGCAGCCGAACCCGAGCGTCGATATTCCTGAAGAATACGCACGACGAACTTACGCAATGTTGGATCCTTAATCGCGCTTTTCGCACGAAACTGTGCCATATCCTCTAAGTATGCCACTAAACGGGGTTAACTTTCATAGCCATGATTTTACTAAAATTCCAGCGCGGCAGGTTTATCCATGGTTAGTTGCCGCCATCGTTCCGCGACCGATCGCTTTCGTTTCAACGGTAGACGAAAACGGTGTCACAAACTTGGCACCCTTTAGTTTTTTTAACGGCGTGAGCTCTAATCCTCCCTGCCTCGTCTTTTCGGTTGCTCGAAAGCCAGACGGTAAAAAAAAGGACACGCTCCTCAACATAGAAAAGACGGGCGAGTTCGTGGTGAATAGTTCGCAAGAATCGATTGCGGACCAAGTTAATGATGCATCCGAAAACTACCCCTACGGAGTGAGTGAATTCGAAAAGATTGGACTCACCCCACGTGTTTCAGAGTGGGTACGGCCGCCGGGCGTACTCGAGTCGTCGATCCGAATGGAATGTCGTCTCGAGAAGTGGGTCGAGATCGGAGATGGATCGGCGGGCAGTTCCACGTTGGTCATCGGTCGAGTGCTGGGAATTCACGTCGCGGATAATATCCTTTTAAACGGTGAAATTGATTACTCCCTCCTAAAGCCCGTGGCCCGCCTCGGCGGAAAAAAATGGTTACGGGGTGGAGAAGTTTTTAGTTTGGATCGCCCCTAGACGCGCCTTTTTTTTTAAAATTTGCGCCATCACCCAGAGCACGAAACTTCGCGGCGCATGGGTAGAGATAAATCGGAGAACTCGATTCGCGATACCGGGAATGATCGACCGTCGACCCTGCATGAGAGCGTTAAACGCCGCGGAGGCCACGACGGTGGAATTCGAAATCGGTATCCCGTTCGAAAAGAGAGCCGAATGGGGCCCGAGTCGTCGCTCAAATCCGGTGTGCGTAGGTCCTGGACAAACCGTCGTGATTGTCACGCCAGTCCCGCGGAGCTCGGCGGATAAGGCATCGGAGAACGAAAGGATGAACGCTTTCGAAGCAAAGTAGATCGAATAGAAGGGCCCCGGCTGAAATGCCGCCGTGGATCCGAGTTGTAAAATTTTTCCAGAATTTCTGGAAATCATCTGAGGGAGAAAAGCTTTGGTCAGGCGAACGACGGCATGGATATTTAAATCGATCATCAACTGCTCGCTCGCCCAGTCCGTCTCCGAAAAAGGTCCTTCCATTCCAAAACCGGCGTTATTTACCAGAACATCGACCACGGTGTTCTCGCGTACGAGTCCAGTAATCATCGCCTCTAGCGCATTTCGATCCGCCAGGTCGCACGCGATAACCACCGCCTTCACGAGGAACTGGCGATGGAGTTCATCCGCTACCGCTTCCAGAGCCGCCCGGTCCCTCGCCACGAGAATCAGGCTATAGTGTTCTCCCGCGAATAAACGGGCGAGATCCCGGCCAATGCCAGATGAAGCTCCAGTGATGAGTACAGTCTGCTGTCGATTCATAAGGGTGATTCTAGATACTAATGGGCTTCGGGAATGGGAGCATGATTTCGATCTGTCTTTTCCGAATCCGAATTTTCACCGAAGCTACGAAGAAATCCATAGAGAAAACTCAGCCGTTCAATCTTCGCATCGCGCCCCGGGTCATTCCCCAGAACCATCGCCCGGTAGATCACCAAATCCGCGGATAGCGGTGGTGTACGTACCTGTTTAAGGACATCATCGCGGATCATTTCGGGGCGGAGTGCGAGGTAGACTAAACTTAAAGTTACGCCTGCACTTAGGCTAACGATGAAATAGCGCTTCCAACGCCACTCCGTAAAGAATGCCGTCATAAGCAGTAGGAAGGATAACCCGAGCCCGACCCAACTCCCCGTCGCGATACTCCTCAGTCCGTAGAAACGGGAGAGTTCCGCGCCGGTGATGAAGGTCGTGATTCCGATTAGGCCAAACAGCGCCGAAACGAATCGGTAAAGCCATCCTCGAAATCCGGCCGTCATCTAATTCGTATTGCCAAGCGAAGTCGTCGAGTGAGCCGCGCCGACCGTACCGATGGGCGAAAGGCTGGCAAGCCAATCGGACATGATGCTGACCCCTTCACTCACGAGCGGAGCTTGGGTCTCTTTCAGCTTCTCTTTCCGATTCTTCTCTTTCTTGTCCTTCTTTTCGTCTTTTTTATTCTCTTCTTCGGCCTTTTTCTTCATCTCGGCCAACCGCAGAACGCCCTTATTTTTCTTCGCGTCTTCCACGTTCTTTATAATTTCGGCAAATTTTGGATCTTTCGATACTCGTTCTTGAGACAGCTTTTTCAGCTTCTTCACAATTTCGGCATCGATCGGTTTCCAATGCTTATCCGCCTCCTCACCGTTCGCATCCGTTCCGACGAACGTCGGAATTTTCTGGGGTGGTAACGAATAATCCATCGTTTTCTCGCCGATTTCGTCGGTGGTAAATACCGATGGGAGTTCAATATCACTTTCAACCCCTTGGTGTTGAGTCGAGTTTCCACCCGGCACGAAGAACATCCCGGTCGAAACTTTCATCGCGCCGAGGCCCGACGGAAGGTCGGACACGACCTGGACCGTCCCTTTACCGTACGTGTGGTCGCTTCCCACGATGAGTGCGCGCTTATAGTCGCGAAGCGCACCGGCTAAAATTTCAGACGCCGACGCCGAGAGCCGGCTCGTGAGAACCATTAATGGACCGTTAAAGTTAACTTCGTCGTTCGTGTCGGAGAGAACGTCCACGCGCTGGTCAGACCCCTTCGTCGCGACCACGGGACCCTTTTTAATGAAGAGTCCGGCGATCTTAACGGCATCGTCGAGTAATCCGCCGCCATTACGTGAAAGATCGATAACTAGACCATCGACCTTATTCTTCTTCGCCTCTATCACAAGCTTTCGCATATCGTCGGAGCTCGAGCGTCCTTCGCGGCCCCCGCCATAGAAAGACGGGAGATCAATTACGCCGATCTTAAATTCCTTACTCCCCACTTTTTTCGTTTCGTAAGTCAGCTTCGCGGCCGACTCTTTAATGTCGATCTTATCGCGAACGATCGAAACGTCGAACGTGCTGCTCTTTTCGCCCATCCGGATAATCGTGAGGGTCACTTTCGTGCCTTTTTTACCGCGAATGCGCTTCACGACATCCGAAAGGTCCATATCCACTACGGACTCCGCCTTCTGGCCGTCTTGGGCTACGGCAATAATTTTATCCTTCGGCTGGAGAATTTTTAGACGATCAGCTGCCCCGCCCGGAATCACTTCTTCGACGAGCGTGAAACCATTCTGGGATGACAACGATGCGCCGATCCCTTCGAGGGAAAGCTGCATCTGAATCCGAAATTCCTCGAGAGAATCGGAACTTAGGTAACTCGAATGGGGGTCCAGGGCGAGCGCGAATCCTTCGGCGAAATCTACTTGGCGATCGCTCGATTTCTTTTCTCGGATTCGTTTCGTATCGAGTTCATACCGGTGAATGACATTTTTCTTCGCTTCCGGAAGTTTCGTCTTCGCGAGCATTTCATTCGTAATTTGGAAATGAATCATCTTCTTCAGAAGATTTTTCTTCTCGTCGAGGTCCTTCGAAAACTTCCGCTTATCTGGATCCGTGACGAGTTCCGCGGATTCATCGAGGGTGTACTTTTCCCCTAAGAATTCCTTCGCAAATTTTTCGTTATCTTCGGCGCCCTTTACGAGTAAAGCCTGAGCGTCGTCGATTGCTTTACAGTTCCCCTCGTCCATCGTTTTAAAGGTACCGACGAGATCTTTCTTTACCTGCTCGACCTGACCCTGGAGTAAGAGCGTTTTCGACGGGTCGATCGTTTTAATAAATTGGTCAACCGTGTGGGTTTTAATTTCGTCGGTCATGGTCCGGTGGACATAGTGAAACCGAAAATAGAGGCTAAAAAGTTGGGGTAGCACCGCACAGCTTAAATTACTGGCTTGGGCGCTGGAGCCGAAAAGAGACGCAACGAGAATGAGGCCGAGGGTGTGCCGACGAAGAGACATAAATTTAAAGGCTCCGGGTTTGGACATCTGTTTTCGAAACTGCTTCTCTATTCTACCCATTTTTATCTGAACGCAAATCTGGATTCACGCGGACACACCCGACACTTTAATGGCGGTATGAGTATTTCTTAAAACCGGTTGAACTACGGAAGCAAATTGCGCCGGGATCGGGGATGCGCCAGACTAGAAATCACCTATTCAGCGACCTGAGTTCCCCTCGAGCCGCGATTAAACAGCGAGTTATCCCACCGGAGCATCCCTTTATGGAAAAGAATGAAAAAAGTTTCATGCGATCTTTATGTCTCGGCTATATCGAGGAAGATCTGATTCTCCCGTTTCCGCAGATGAAGAGTGAAGACTCTGAAGTATTACGCGGCGTGGTCGACGCACTCGGTTCTGCCTATAAAGACCGAGATCACGAATCGAGACTCTGGGACCGCGCGGGGGAGCTCCCCCCGGAAGTGCTCGAGGAAATGAAATCACTCGGACTCTTTAGTCTGATTATTCCCGAAAAATTTGGAGGCATGGGAATGAACAGCACGGCTTATTCCCGAACTCTCCAGGAAATTTCGAAATATAACGGCTCGATCGCAATCACGGCGGGTGCCCACAGCTCGATCGGTATGCGCGCACTCTTACTATATGGAACCGAAGCCCAACGTGCGAAATATTATCCAAAACTTGCTACCGGTGAAATGATCGCGGCATTTTGCTTAACCGAACCGGGCGCTGGATCGGACGCCGCATCGATTAAGACGAAGGCAGTTCGTGATGGAAACGAATGGATCCTGAACGGAAATAAACTTTGGATTACCAACGGGGGAATCGCCGGATTCTATACGGTCTTCGCCCGTACGGATGGACCCGAAGGACAAATCACTGCCTTTATCGTCACCCGTGATTTACCCGGGGTTTCTTGCGGACCGCACGAAGATAAGATGGGACTCCGCGCGAGTAATACGACGACCGTGAACTTCGATAACGTGCGCCTCACGGCCGACCACGTGATCGGAGAAGTGGGTAAAGGATTTAAAGTAGCGATGAACGTCCTTAACTCCGGGCGAACGGGTCTCGGTGGTGGATGCGTCGGCGCGATGAAGCGTCTGATCGAACTCACCTCGAAACAATGTAAAGAGCGGGTCCAGTTTGGCAAACCGATCATGGAATACGGACTCATCAAACAAAAGGTAGGCCACATGGTGGTCGACTGTTACGCGACCGAATCGGTCGTTAGTCTCGTTTCGGGGATCGTCGATGGGGGCGAACAGGAATATGCGGTCGAAGCCGCGATTTCGAAAGTGTTCGCAACCGAATGCCTCTGGAGAAGTTCCGACGAAGCCCTCCAGGCGGCCGGCGGTAACGGCTACATGTGTGAATTTCCTTACGAACGGATCATGCGGGATTCGCGGATTAACCGCATTTTTGAAGGAACGAACGATATCCTACGACTCTTTATCGCCCTTACGGCGATGAACGAGGTCGGGAAGAAGTTAACGGACCTTTCGAAATCGCTCGATGGGATTTTTAATGATCCGATTAAAGGGTTCGGCACGATTTCTGAGTACGCTCTCCGACGGGTGAGTCAGGAAACTAAAGTCGGCGCCGTAAAGAACACATTTACGAAACTCGATCCCGTGATGAAACCATTCGCGGAAATATTCGAAGAGGGGGTTCGTGACCTCGCCCGAGCCGCGGACCGAATTCTAAAAAAACACGGAAAGAACATTATCGGTAAACAGTTCGCCACGAAACGGCTTGCCGATATCATGATTGATCTTTTCGTCCTTTCGGCGGTCATCAGCCGAGTCGATTCATCGCTGAAGAAGAACGGCGCGGAAAAGGCGAAGAAGGAACTCGAAATTCTCGAAGTCTTTTCGGGCCAGGTTCGCCGACGGACTAAATCGAACTTCGGAAAAATCGATCAAAATGACGACGAACTCATTAAATCTCTCGCGGACCATGCGTTCGAAAGCGAACGATACGGCTGGGACACCATTTAGAAAGAGTGGCCCTCTTTAATCGAAGTTTTTATTACCTCGTCGGAGTTCGATTTTTCGGCTCATTCGCGGTCCAGCTCCAGGCAGTCATTCTCGGGTGGCAAATGTACCAGCTCACCCGTGATCCGCTCGATCTCGGTCTCGTCGGGTTAGCCGAGGCGATTCCGGCGATCGGCCTGGCTCTTTTCGCCGGATACCTTATTGACCGAACGAACCCCCGCCGAGTAATTATCGGCGTGATCCTCGTATCGTTAACATCGATGCTCCTCGCCTGGCATGCGAAGACCGCAATGGAACTTTTTTCAGCGGCTTTCCTTACGGGTTGCGCACGTAGTTTTTATTCTCCGAGTTTCCAAGCCCTCACTTCGCGGTTTGTCCCGAAAGATCGAATTAATAAGGCCATTGCTTTGAGTACCTCCTCGATGAAGCTCGCCTACGTCTCGGGTCCGAGCGCCGCCGGAATTCTCCTCGGCTGGAAAGGCGTCGATACGGCCTACTTACTTGGCTCATCCTTTTTTATCGTCGCACTCATCGGTTCGTTTCTGATGGCCTACGATCACGGGCCGTACCGGCACGTCGCAAAAAAGGAAGCCGTCTTCCTCGACGACCTCCTGGCCGGGATGCGGTTCGTTTTTTCAAACCGTATGCTCCTCTCCGCGCTTTCACTCGATATGTTTGCCGTGCTCTTCGGGGGAGTCACCGCTATGTTGCCGATGATTTCAGAGGAAATCCTGCACGCTGGCCCCCAGGGGTTGGGATTCCTTCGCGCGGCACCCGCGATCGGCGCACTGGGAATGAGCCTCTGGCTTGTGCGAAATCCGATTAACCAAAACGCGGGCCGCCTGCTCTTAAAGGCCGTAGCCGGCTTTGGGATTTGCATCATTGCTTTTGCGGCCTCGAGGAACATCGCACTCTCCTGCGTCATCCTCGCCCTTTCCGGTGCGCTCGATAGCATCAGTATGGTGATCCGAGGCTCGATCGTGCAGCTCTGTTCCCCGGAGCAGATGCGGGGCAGAATCGCGGCGGTGAACTCGATCTTTATCGGCTCCTCGAACGAAATCGGCGCATTCGAAAGTGGACTCGCCGCGCGGCTCCTCGGACTCGTCCCGTCCCTCTTTTTCGGAGGGGTCATGACGCTAGTGACCGTGGCGATCATCGCCCAGTTCGTTCCGGAGATGCGGAAGCTCGATCTGGATCGCCTGTAACCCTAACTTTACCCTCGGCCCTCGATGATCGGTCGGGAAAAATTTTCCCATCCGCCACTCGACCTTAAATTCGCTAGTATGGAGAGACGAGGCCCTCTCCCCATGATTCGCGCGCTAAAGAAAAAACTCATCGATGCCTATCTTTCGAACGAAGAAAAATCGAAGGTCGAGCGCGCACTTAAAAATCTCGCGTCGACGGGATTCGATCCCTGGGGCGTGAATCCGGAAACGTTAAAGGCTTCGATTGCTTCAACCATCTGGCTCTACCGTCACTACTACCGGGTCGTAAATCATGGACTTGAAAATATCCCCACCGGGCGATGCCTCTTTATTTCGAATCACTCGGGACAAGTTCCGATCGATGCGATGCTCATCACGACCGCCGCCCTCATCGAACTCGAACCGCCCCGGCTCCTTCGTGGAATGGTCGAACGGTGGGCGCCTTCCCTGCCGTTTGTGAGTACGCTCTTCTCTCGGTGCGGCCAGATTACCGGCGATATCCATAACGCGAAGAACCTGCTCGAACGGGATGAATCCGTCATGGTTTTTCCCGAGGGCGTAAACGGAGTGGGAAAAACGATCTTTAACCGCTACGAACTCCAAAACTTTGGTACCGGATTTATTCGGTTAGCCATGGAGACAAAAACTCCCATCCTTCCGATCGGCGTAATCGGATGTGAGGAGACTCTCCCGAGCCTCTCGAAACTCGGGCCGCTCGCAAAGAAACTCGGAATCCCGTACATCCCCGTAATCGCCACCGGCCCGATCCCGTTACCGACGAAAGTAACGATCCGATACGGAAAGCCGATTCTGTTCGAGGGAAATGCCGATGAACCGGATTCCGAAGTGCGAAAAAAAGTAGAGACAGTTAAAAATGCGATTCGAGCAGAACTCGAAGCGGGACTGGCTGCGCGCGGCGAACGTATTTTTACGGGGGCGGGCGTATGAAAAAGGTCCTCATTACCGGTGCGGCCGGCGGTCTCGCGGCGATCGTCGCCGATACCTTAAAGGGAAAGTTTGATCTCTACGGCGTCGACCCGAGGCCATTTCCGACCGGGCGAGAGTTTCCCGGGAAATTTTTCCAAGCCGACTACCGGCAACGAAAGATGGCCGATCTTTTCCGGGTTCACGGCTTCGACGCGATCGTCCACCTTGGGCGGGTTCCGATCGCCGCGCGCCTGCGGAAAACCCAGCGCTTTAATTTAAATGTTCTAGGCACCCGAAGTCTGCTCGACCTCGCTCTAAAAAATAAAGTGAAGTCTGTAATTGTGCTCAGTACTTTTCACGTTTACGGGGCCCACCAGCATAATCACCTTTATATCTCGGAGGAGGATCCACTCCTCGCGAGCCAAACTTTTCCCGAGATCGTCGACGCAGTCGAACTGGATAACGTGTCGGTGACTTTTTCTCTCCGCAACCCCCAGGTACGGACCGTTATTCTGCGGCCGACCAATATTATCGGTGACCGGATTAAAAATCAGATCTCGATGTTTTTGCGCGGAAAGATGTGCCCCGTTCTCCTCGGCTACGATCCGATGTGGCAGTTCATTCATGAAGACGACATGGCGAATTCCATTCTCCTCGCCCTCGAAGGAAAGAAGTCCGGAATCTATAATGTCTCCGGTGAAGGCGTGATCGCTTTTTCACACGCCATCCGGCTCGCCGGTGGTTCCCCGGTGCCGGTACCCTCGTTTCTTTCGGGAGCCGTGATTCGGGGACTAAAGTTTGCGGGCCAGTATTTCCCGCGCCACCTCGTCGACTTTTTTAAGTATCCAGTCGTGGTGTCGGATAAAAATTTCCGAAAAGACTTCGGGTACGAACCCCATATTAGTACGGCCGACGCATTACGGGGCCTTAAAATAGAAACGGCCCCCGAATCGATCGAGGGCCGTCCCGAGCTTCCTACCGAAGCGAATTCGAAAGACTAAATTAAAGCTCGACCGTAGTCAGAGCCTTATCCACTGCCGTACACGTCGTATCATCGTAAAGCTTCTTACAGGCCTGGCGAAGGAGATTACCCGCTTCGCGTAGGTTCGTGTCTGGTCCGTAGTACTGAGTGAGAGTCAGGAAAATAAGGTCCTGAGCTTTCTTACGTCCGAGCGCTTGATCGATGAGATAGTACCCGTGACTGATGATGGTCGAGTTCATGTGCACGAAGCATCGATCGTTCGTCTTACCGCATGCCTCGTCGCCGTAGATTTGATATCGATCCGAGTATTTATCCGGATTTGCTTTCTCCACGATTTCTCCAGCCGAGTTTTTATACTTCGTTTTATAAATAGTCGGTTCGATGATCGAGCGAAGTGCCCGTTCTGGCTCTTTCAGATAGAGGCCCTTACCGATTACCCAGTTTTTCGTCTGGGAGATCACCAGTCCGAAGTAATCGGCGGTCGCTTCATTTAAAGCTCCCGGTTCGTCCATCAGCGTGAGTTTAGCGGTAGATCCCACCACTCCGTGAGTCATCTCGTGTCCAGCGACGTCAACGAGGGAGGTGAAGTCACCAAACTCTTCGCCGTCTCCGGCACCGTAGATCATGAAATTCAAATCACCCATCCAAGCCGCGTTAGAGAATTTATAGCCGGCTTTAACTACGGATTTCACGACCGATCCGGCGCCGTCGTAACTGCGACGACCGAACTGGTCGCGGTAGTAGTCGAGAACTTCGCGGCTGTTCTTCTGGGCGCGTGCGGCCGAAGCATCTTCCTTACCGGTGACTTTCCCGTCGGCCGAATAGAGGTCACACTGTTCGGGATTAATTCGAATCGCGGCACCCGTCTCGTAGCTCAGGAGTTGGCAGGCTTTCTTACCGACGGGCGTTTCGCCCTTAATCGTACCGAGACAGTAATCGGCGGGAATATCCGTGTACTTCTTCTGAGCCGCGAGATCGATAATATTACAGCCGATGAGGAGGGGCTCGGATACTAACCCTTCGATATTCAAGCTGCGGTCCCCGGCCTTAAAGTTACGGAAATTATTAATTCGGGAAGATTCGATTTTCGTTAATTCGCGTCCGAGGGACTTCGAATCTTCGAAAAGGAGCTGAATCACGAAACCCGATTCATTAGCGTTATAGACTTCGGTTTCATTCGCCGTGTGGAGTTTCGAAACTTCACCGATTAATTTACCCGTGTGGGCATTGATGATGACCTCAGTTCCAGGAGTCCCCATATCCGTAGAACGGAAATCAACCCACCAAACGAGATCGAGTTTCGTACGTGCGCTATCTTGATAAAGGCGAAGCTCTGGGGCACGGGCGAGAGGGTTACCCGAGTAAAGGGAAGCAATCGCAAGCGCGCTTTTTTCCGAAATCGTCGGAGTCAGAACTGGAGTCGCCACCTTAGGCATCGTGCTGGAGAAGGTCACTCCATCTAAGTCGCCGTCGTGGGCGGAAAGAATCGCACCGTGAACGGGAATTCCTTCGAGAGTGATCTGGGTCTTCACCGCGTGAATGCCGAGCGACGAAATTTCATCGACCGGAGTCACGTGGACTTTCCCGATAAGACTCATTTCATTTGAAAAATTTTCGAGTTGGTTCACGAGGGCGGCTTTCTCGCTGACGGCCAGAAAGGGCGCCGATAAGTTTACCGGACGTGAACTCGTGTGCATTAGACCCGTCCCCGCAAAAGACGACGAGGCTAGAAGAACCGTCACCGAGGAACAGAGCATTTTATATTTAACGTTCATTTATCCCCCCAAGGATGGACGGGATCTAACACAACCTAACTTTCGCCGCGATAGGGGGACGAAAATAAATGATTAGAATCATGAGTTTACGCTGACACGCCGCGTAACTTAACCCTGAGGGCTTCTACGAAGCGATCCACGGCTTCCGGTGCGTGATGAAAATATAGGTCGGGTTCGAGGAGCTCGAGTTCCATGAGGTGCGGACTCCCCTCGACCCGGACGAAATCAACCCGGGCGTAGAACGGTAGCTCCTGCTCAGAAAAATGATTCTGCAACTGGGAAAGAACCGCCTCCCCAAATTCGAGGTCGGAAAGGGTGGGAGATCGAAGTGAAATCTGTCCGCCAAAACTTTCCTGAACTCGGAAGTCTCCGGGTACGGGAAGTTTCACAACGGAGTGACTAAATTTTCCCGAGAAATAGATTAGAGAATACTCTCCATCGCGAATAATTTCCGGGAGGAACGGCTGAATCAACGCGGATCGACCGGGATAAACCCCGACCGGAGGATATTCTCCCGGCGTAAGCCGATAGGTTGCCGCCCCTCCCGCTCCGCGGAGCGGCTTAATAACGACGGCCCGTCCGGGAAATGCGAATTCTACGGCGAGGCGTACTTCCGTCTCGTCTCTCGCCGTCACCCATTTTGTGGGGACGAGTGGAATTCCATTTTTTTCAAGCTGCCGGAGATACGACTTATCGAGATTCCATTTTAAAACCGCACGAGAATTAAAGACGCGCTCTTCCGGAAGACCGTCGACCCATTCCACGAAAGATTCGTAATTTTCGAGATAATCCCAGGGCGAACGGACGATAATAAAGTCCCGCGGTCCCAGATCCGGCAGGACTTCCCGATTCCAAACGGTGGGAATGACTTCCACCCCGAATTTTCTCATTTG
>JANXTV010000084.1 GCA_025352185.1 Oligoflexia bacterium | reverse complement strand
TTTCAGCTCGCGTGTGTCGGTGCGCCAGTCACCGAGGGCTCCCTCGAACCCGACTGCAACCGCATGCGTTTTCTCTACCGCGACGAAACCGGAAGAGAGTTTCTCGCCGGTCCGACAATTCGGATCGAACCCGGTGCGGATATCGTCGAACAGATTCGCGCCCAACTCACTGAATACCAAATTTTTCAGTCCGATAAAAAAATCCAGTACGGCGGACTCCATAACGTCGATAACGGAGAATATTACTTCGGACGCGGGATTCGCGGAATGATCGGGATGAGCACACTCCTCGTTTTCGATAAGTCCTTCCATAACTTCGGGATCTCATCGGGTGACGTGAACTCTTCCCTATCCCGCGCGGTTAAAGCCTGGTCGATCCGCCCCGCCCGAATAAAATCTTTTCACTTCCAGTTCATGAAACTCCTGATCTTCGGCACGAGTGCGGGCACCTATTCCGGTCCTTGTCCGTTTCTTTCGCCCGAACAGCAGAAACTCCGTCCGTTGAACTCGGTCGATAACTTTTCGGCCTGTAAACTCACGATTACCGGTCCGGACTATCAAATGCTCCTGAGCGGGAATCCGAACTCGCTGCTTGAAAAAGCGGTAACGGAACGTCCGTAAGGGGAAACCCAACCGTAGTCACGCGAAAGCGCCCGCCTAATTATTTAAGGCGCCGGCCGCGATCCAATCATTCACGAGTTTGATCATGTTCGCCGGAAGTTTTCCCGCCGTAGGCATCGAGCCGTTATTCATCGTGGTGTAGGTCGAGCTCGCCGAGGGACTTCCCGCCTTAATCGATCCCGTCGCTAGCGCTTTAGCGTAGGTCGAAAGGTCGACGTTCTTATAGGCGAGGTTCGGTCCGTGGCAACCCACGCATTTCGGTACGAAAACTGTCGCCGAAACCGATGTCCAAGTCGCGGAAGCCACGTAGGTAAATCCATTCGCTAGCATCCCTGATTTTCCGTCCGTATTCATCACGACGACACTCACCGCACCGGCGGTTCCGGCCGAGGTCGTGCACTTCACCGAAGTATCGGAAACGAGGGTGACACTCCCACACGACGCTCCGCCGATCGCAACCGTAGCTCCAGAGAGGAAACCCGTACCGGCAATCGTGACGGCGGTTCCGCCCGTATTCGGTCCGGAGGTCGGCGTGATCGAAGCCACGGTCGGAGCCGGATTCCCGTAGGTAAAGCCCGCGGCTAAAGTCGCAGTCTTTAAATCCGTATTTTTCACGACGACGTCGACCGCACCGAGGGCATGGGCCGGAGTCACGCAGGTCGCATTCGTTGACGAGAGGAGACTCGGCGTCGTACATGCCGCGCCCCCGACCGTAATCGTCATGCCGGTAAGGAAACCACTTCCCGTAAGCGTAATCGACTGACCACCCGTAATCACACCCGTATTCGGGGTGACCGCAGAAAGAGTCGGCGCGGGACTCGCGTAAGTGAACGCGTTCGCGAGAGTGGCGGCGGTTGAGTACGGATTTGTAAACGAAATCGATACGGGTCCGACCGCGTGCGCGGGAGCCGTACACACGGCTTGCGTCGCCGAGACGATATTTAATGTCGTACACGCCGTCGTATCGACGGAGGCGGAAGCTCCCCCGAGAAAGTTACTTCCCGTCAGGATGATCTGCGTCCCTCCCGCGGTGGAACCCGTGATCGGCGAAATCGAAGTGAGAACGGCCGGAGAATTTAAGTAAGTAAATGGAGTACTGATCGTGGCCGACTGATTATCCGGATTCGTCACGAGGACCGAAGCCGGCCCGGCGGGACCGGCCGCCGTCGTGCAGGTCACTTTCGCTGCCGATACGAGGGTAACGCCCGCGCACGCGATATTTCCGATTTTCACGGTGATTCCCGCCGTAAAATTCGCGCCATTAATCGTGAGGGCGGTTCCGCCCGCAAGAGGTCCCGAAAGCGGAGAAATCGAACTCACCGTCGGAGCGGGTAACGCCGCGACGATGTAGGTGAAGGCAGCGGTTTTCGTTCCCGCCTGGGTATCGAGGTTCGTCACTTTCACATCGACCGCACCGGCGGCGTGCGCCGGAGTCGTGCAGGAAAACGCAGTCGCCGAGGTAACGCTCGGAGAAGTACACGTAGTTCCACCGAACGTCGCAGTCGCGCCCGTGAGGAATCCCGTACCGGAGATCGTCAAGACGGTTCCGCCGGCCGTGGATCCCTGGAGAGGCGAAATCGCAGAGACCGTTGGTCCACCGAGGTAAGTAAAACCCTGCGCGAGTGGCGCCGCATTTAAATCCGTATTCGTCAGAGTGACCGTAACCGCACCGGCTACATGGGCCGAGGTCGCGCACGTGGCCTTCACCGCGGAGATTACCGAGACCCCGACGCAGTTCGAACCGCCTAACGATACCGTGGCGCCGGTGAGAAA
>JANXTV010000061.1 GCA_025352185.1 Oligoflexia bacterium | reverse complement strand
CGGTGCCATCGGCGGCGGCGGAGAAATCGAGCGTCGCGTTCCAGTTTCCGCCGACGCAGCTTACGCTGCCCGTCGCGTCACCCGAAAGGACCACGGTGCGGGCATTTTCACTGCACGTGCCCGTGACGGCGAAAGCCGAGGCGGTCGAGGCGTTCATCACCGAGTTTACGGCGGGAGATGAAAACGCGACGGTCGGCAGGACCGTATCCTTAATGAAGTTTCGGGTGGCGGGGGTCGCCGGATTTCCGGCGACGTCGCTGTGATTTACCGTGATCGAAACGGTACCGGCCGCGGCGGCGGTGAAATTTAAATTCGTGCTCCACGCGCCGGCCGCACACGCGACCGTAGCAGTTGCGTCGCCCGTGATGACGACGTTCTGCGTATTTTCCGAGCAGGTTCCGGTTACGGTGAACGCGGCGACGTTCGATGCGTTCACGTAAGAATTTACAGCGGGAGTAGAAATCGCGACCGTCGGTGCGGTGACGTCCTTAATGAAGTTTCTCGTTTGGGTCACGGCTGTGTTTCCCGCGGCGTCGCTGTGATCGACCGAGATGGAAACGGTACCGGCGGCCGCGGCCGCGAAGTTTAGGTTCGCGGTCCAGGCGCCGGCGAGGCACATCACCGTTGCCGAAGCATCGCCCGAAATGATTACGGTCTGACCGGTGGCGCCGCAGGTTCCCGTGACGGTGAAAGCGTTTACGTTTGAAATATTTACCGGAGAGTTGGCTGCCGGAGAAGTGATCGCGAGCGCCGGGGCGCTCGTAGACTTTAAGAAAGTCCGAACGGCTTGGACGGCATTATTTCCGGCGGCGTCGGTATGATCCGCTCGTAGAGTAACCGTACCGTCGGCCGCCGCCGAGAAATCGAGGGACTTACTCCACACGCCGCCCGCGCAGGCGACGGTGCCCGTCGCGGCGCCGGAGAAAGTGACCGTACGCGTATTTTCCGAACAGGTTCCCGTCACGACGAAGGCGGCTGCGGAAGCCGCGTTAATGACCGAATTTGCGGCCGGAGACGAAAACGCGACCGTCGGGAGGGTGACGTCCTTAATAAAATTACGAGATGCGGTGACGGCCGAGTTTCCCGCGGCATCGGTGTGGTTTACGTTGATCGTGACGGTCCCGGACGGAGCGGCCGAGAAATCGAGGTTCGCGGTCCATGCGGCGGCGGTGCAGACGACAGTTGCGGAAGCGTCCCCGGAGATCACCACGTTCCGGGTATTCTCCGAACACGCGCCCGAAACGGTGAAGGCTGCGACCGTGGCCGCGGAAATATAGGAGTTCGCGGCCGGAGCCGTCACCGAAACCGTGGGTAAAACGATGTCTTTCACGAAGGAGCGGGAGTCTTGCGTGGCGGAGTTTCCTGCGAGGTCGGTGTGGTTCGCGAGAACCGTAACGGTTCCGGACGGAGCGGCGGAAAAATCAAGGGCGGCGCTCCAGGCGCCCAGGGTACATACGACGCTCGCCGATGCATCTCCCGAGAGGACGACGTTCCGTCCGTTTTCCGAGCATGTACCGGAAACTGCGAAGGACGTTACGTTCGTCGAGTTAATAAAGCTACCGGATGCCGGTGCGGTGATCGCGACGAGGGGAATGATCGCGTCTTTAATGAAGTTGCGGGACGCTTGCGTCGCCGGATTTCCGGCGGCGTCGCTGTGGTCGACGTAGATCGTGACGTTGCCTCCCGGGGCCGCGGTGAAGTCGAGGTTCGCAGACCATGCGAGAGCGGTACACACGACCGTCGCCGTAGCCGCGCCCGAGATGACGACGTTTCGACCGTTTTCAGAGCACGTTCCGGTTACAGTGAAAGCGGCGACATTACTCGCGAGGATGTAGGTGCCCGCGGCGGGCGTCGAAATCGCAAGCGTCGGTACGATGGTATCTTTCGTGAAAGTTCGGGAAGCCTGAGTAGCCGCGTTTCCGGCGGCGTCCGAGTGGTTTACGAGAATCGTAACGTTTCCCTGCGGAGCGGCGCTAAAATCGAGCGCCGCGCTCCAGGCCCCGGCCGTACACACGGCGGTCGCGGTCGCGTCTCCCGAAATCACCACGTTCCGAGTATTTTCTGAACACGTTCCACTCACGTTAAACGCCGTACCGTTCGCGACGGTAATTCCGGTGCCCGCGGCGGGCGAAGCGATCGCCACCGTGGGCGGCGTCGTGTCTTTAATAAAACTCCGGACGGCGGGGGAAGCGGCGGTCCCGGCCGAGTTCGAGTGATTCACCGTGATCGTGACGGTGCCCGAGGGAGCGGCCGTGAAATTTAAATTAGCGGTCCATGCCGAGGCGGCGCAGACGACAGTGGCAGATGCATCGCCTGAGATGACGACGTTCTGCCCGTTCTCGGAACACGTACCATTCACGGTAAAGGACGCGAGGTTACCCACGTTGATATAACTACCGCCGGCGGGCGAAGCGATGAGCACCGTCGGCACGGTGAGATTTAAGGTGACCGGGCCGGCGACGACCGGACTCGAAACGTTGCCGGCCGCATCCCGGAGCCAGATGTTTAAAGTTTTTGCGCCACTCGTAGCCGTAACCGTATAGCTCGGGGGAAGGGGTCCGATATTCCAGGTACAAGCCGCGACGCTCGTGTTGTTTTCGTTAATGCAGTAGTCGGTGGAAACGCCGTTTGTAATCGCGCCGTAGTTTAATCCGTATACGGGCGTGTTCGTCGGATTCGAATTCGTGATCGATGCCGACGCGAGAGTCGACGGAGTTCGGTCGATCGTCACGGTGTTCGACGCGACCGCGGCCGACACCCCGAACTGGTTTTTCAGAAAAAGATTTAAAGTGAGCGGGCCGTCGGCGGCGGAGTCAAAATAACTCGCGGGTAGGGAGCCCGTGCGCCAGATACACAAGGCGCTGTTCGAGAGATTTTCTAGAATGCAGTAGCTATCGTAGGAGCCGATGCCGATGCCGTAACTAAGCGTGAGGGGGTAACTTCGGGTGGGTGAGTTTTCGACGACGGTGAACGAAGTAATATCCGCCGGAACCCCGCTGCCGCCCGAGACGAGCTTCGAAGCACTGCGCAGCGTATTGATCTGGCTGCCGCACGCAGAAATCGCAACAATCCCCAAAATGGAGATGAGCGTGCGAATTTTTAGAATCCCGTGCCTAATCACAAACGTACCTCGTTCGGCGTGGATCGAATATTGAACTTCTGTCGTGCTTCTATAGATAACTATACGGAGGTTTCCCGCAGATCTTAAGAGTGTATTTAAAGACACCCTTAAGATTTATTTACAACTCTAGAATGTATCTGATTATCAATAGGTTAGCATTAAACCGGATCCGCTACGCGAACCCTTCTACGCACGATTTGCAACGTCACGTCATTTAAAACGAGGAGGAAAATCCCGTGGCGAAAGGGGACACAGAGTGATGTACTCGGGTTAAATCCACCCGAGGAACTGACCTGATGACGTCCTTAAAAACGAGTGTCCCTGTTCGAAATGCGTCTTTAAATGCTTGGGTGAAAGAAATCGCCGAACTCTGTCAGCCGGATGACATCCACGTTTGTGACGGTTCCGAATCTGAAAGTGCGGCCCTCTGCGAAGCGATGGTGAAATCGGGAATGATGAAGCGACTGAATCCAGCGCTTCGCCCGAATTCTTTCCTCGCGTGCTCGGATACTTCGGATGTCGCTCGCGTCGAAGACCGAACGTTTATTTGCTCCGAGACGAAGGATGCCGCGGGCCCGACGAATAATTGGATGGCACCCGCAGAAATGCGGAAGACATTAAACCCGCTTTTCAAGGGTTGTATGCGGGGCCGCACGCTCTACGTGATTCCGTTTTCAATGGGACCGATCGGTTCACCGATTTCCCAGATCGGCGTCGAACTCTCGGATTCTCCCTACGTCGTCGTAAATATGCGCATCATGACCCGGATGGGGGCGGCGGCCCTGAGCGCCCTCGGGGACCGTCCGGATTTCGTTCGTGCGATCCACACCGTCGGCGCTCCACTCGCGAAACTCGCAGACGGAACGACGGAAAAAGATTCGGCTTGGCCATGTAATAAAGAGACGAAGTATATCGTTCATTACCCGGAAACTCGGGAAATCTGGTCCTACGGCTCGGGTTACGGCGGAAATGCCTTACTCGGAAAGAAATGTTTTGCCCTCCGAATCGCGTCGACGATGGCGGAAAAAGACGGCTGGCTCGCCGAACACATGCTGATCCTCGGCGTGGAATCTCCCGCCGGTAAAAAATCCTACGTCACGGCGGCTTTTCCTTCGGCGTGTGGAAAAACGAACTTTGCAATGCTCATTCCGCCGGCCGCGCTAGCGAAAGAGAATGGCACCGGATGGAAGATTACGACGGTCGGTGACGATATTGCCTGGATTAAACCCGGGGCGGATGGCCGACTTTACGCGATTAATCCGGAAGCGGGATTTTTCGGCGTGGCCCCCGGAACATCAACGAAAACGAATCCAAACGCGATGGCGTCGATGGAGAAAAATACGATTTTCACGAACGTCGGGCTCACTCCCGAGGGCGATATTTGGTGGGAAGAGATGACCGATACCCCGCCCGCAAGTCTGATCGACTGGACGGGGCAAGCGTGGACCCCAGAAATTGCGAAGGAAACGGGCCGGAAAGCCGCGCACCCGAACGCGCGGTTTACGGCGCCGGCGAGTCAGTGCCCCTCGGTTGATTCCGAGATGGAAAATCCTGCCGGCGTGCCGATTTCCGCAATGATTTTTGGCGGTCGTCGTCCCGACACTATTCCGCTCGTTTATCAGTCGGCGAGCTGGGAACACGGAGTTTATATCGCGGCGACGACGGGCTCGGAAACGACCGCTGCGGCCGTGGGCCAGGTGGGTATCGTTCGCCGAGATCCGATGGCGATGCTTCCTTTCTGCGGCTATAATATGGCCGACTATTTCGCACATTGGCTCCGGGTCGGAAAGAAGGCGGGCGCGCAGGCCCCGAAGATTTTCGGCGTGAATTGGTTCCGGAAAAACTCGAACGGGAAATACGCGTGGCCGGGTTTCGGCGAAAATATGCGCGTCCTGAAGTGGATCATTGAACGAGTGCAGGACGGACCCGCTGCGAGCACCGATGCCAGTACCGATGTGACCGAGTCACCGATCGGTAGAGTTCCGACGTATGCGTCGATGACTTGGACCGGCCTCGATTTTTCGGAAGCTCAGTTTAAGGAAGTGACCCACCTCGACGCCGGCGCTTGGAAACGAGAACTTGTATCCTCGGCCGAATTCTTCGCGAAGTTCGACGGACGGGCGCCGAAGGAAATGAAATCCATTTCGGACGGGATCCTGGAGCGGTTTAATCGCACGGCGGGAGCCGGATCTTCGACGAACGCGAACCTCGAAGCGCAGGTTTAACCCCCTTCGGAGCGTCGAATCGGTGGTGGGGACCCTCCGCCCATCCGCCGTAGGATCGACTCGGGCTGGGACGACGATTCTTTAGGGAATGTGCCCGTTTTCCGGTGTTTTTCCCCCGTAGATCCCGGTACTTCGGAAGCCCTAAAAAAGGGGAGACGTGTCGGCGATGACTCATTCCGGTGGTTAGCACAGCGTGTCATAGTCATTAAGTTACCTCACACATGTTGTACGTCTTTCCGGGGTGTGGCTATGAATCGTTTAAAAGCTTTTGCAGTAATCTCTTTTATCGTCCTTTCGGCGTCGAGTTGCGCACCGAAAGAGAAACAGCACGAGTCGTTTCTCCAAGTGGACTCGCAGTTTCAGGATTACGTTTCGAATTTCGAGCAAGTCTCGGGAGCCGAAGGTCAGTCGCTCGCGATCAGCGACCTCGTGGTCCAGTTCGGGACGACGCCATCGTTAAACGAAACGGGCGTATGCGAATGGGCGGAGAACGAAACTCCTAAAATCACGGTTAACCAGAGAATTTGGAACACACTGAATGACTACGATAAGCAAGAAGTGATCTTCCACGAACTCGGTCACTGCGTCCTTCGTCGGGTTCACCAGAACTCGGAGATGATGGCTTACAATGGCTCCCAGACCGTGCCAGCGAGCGTGATGTATCCTTACCGGATCCCGGGCACGATTTACCGGGACAACATGGTTCACTACCACGACGAACTTTTTGATTCGGGGAAGAAAAACCAGTTTTAAGGCTCAAGCCGCTTTTCCCTTCGTCCCCGCCTCGAGTTCGAACTCGAGGAGATCATGAAGCAGGGCCGCCTTCGACGCATTCGCCTTCAAATAAAACTCAAATGCCGGATCGCGGTCCCGAAGCTCCGTCGTAAATTGGAGCTGCTTTCGGAGCGCTTCGGCCTCCGCATCTTCCCGGCATAAACTTGACCGTCGGTGGCCGACGAGGAATGACGTGATTTCGTGTACGAGAAACGCGGCGACCGTGCCGCGAGCCCCCTCGAAGTCCACGAGGATCTGGCAGCATTCGGAAGTCGGGCTTTCTCCCACTAAACAGGCCCCGATCGCGTGGCCGGCCGGAATAAACTCGCGAAGCTGAGCACGCATGGCGGCAGGATAATTTTCAATCGTGATGCGCCCTTTATGGAGAAAGGGAAGGAACTCTTCAAGCAGCGCCCGACCCGTCGTCGTGCGGGCGAGGATCTTCATCAGATCATCGGGGTTCCGGGCGGGCTTAGAGTAGTCGTGTGACATCCTCTCTCTTTTCGGCGACGGAGCCAGGAACTAAAGGCACGTCGTCTAAAGATTAGTCGATCGTCGGATCTTACCCAGGTTTCCGCCCAAAGTACGGTGACCGGCACGCTTATAAGCGGTCGAGAGTCGCGCTGGCAATGGCTCGGCGGTTGCACCTCCGGGTCTGTCTCGCGGCGGAACTCCGCCGAAGCGGAACTCCGCCGAAACGGAACTCCGAACCTTTAGGACGAAATTATGATGAAAAAATTAATCTTTTTATTGGCCATTTTTGGTTCCCTGAGCGCCTTCGCGGAAACGAAGCCCGGAATCACCCTGGTCCCGAACACCACCCCGTTCCATATTCGTATTTTTTGCGCGAATGATGAATGTGATCAGATCTCGGTCGAAGGGATCCGCGTTTCGTCGGGCGCCTTAAAAGACCCGTCGCGCGTCGTCGGACCCTTTTCACTCGAGCAGTGGATCGACACCATTAATAATGCGAAGGTATCGCGGAACTTCTTTCTGACGAACGGGGAAGAGTGGCCGGGATACGATCCCGCCGCCGGTGGCTTAAATATTTTCCTTCCCGCGATTTGGCTCGTGGGCGGGACCCTCATGCTTGGAAACGACCTGATCCAGCTCACTCCGATTCCGTATTTTCATACGCGTTCGGTGAAAGCGAAACTCGAACAGCAGATGAAGGAGCTCACGACCGACCTGAAAATGAAGGAAGGCATCCGCGTGGACGTAAAAGACGTCTCCATGGATAAAATGATTAAAATCTTTGGCTTCTCCGACCTCTACTAGGTCTGCTTAATCTCGGTCGGGTGTGGGCGAAAAAACGAATTTCGTCCGCACCCCGGGTATGCGAGAGTGAAAGGAGATGCGGAACTCCTCCCGTTTAATTATTGGGTTACTGGTTATCTTCCTCGGAATTTCGTTACCGGATCTTTTTGCGAGTCCCGTCGATCCCGTCCGGGGAAATACCTCCATTCTAAACTTCCGCGAGGCGAAAAAAATCGCGACCCGACTCCACGCCGGGCGTGGGTTAACCCTCTACTGCCGCTGCCGCTTTACCGGAAAAAAAGTCGACGGGAGCTCCTGTGGTTACCAAGTCGCCCGCGACGCGGGCCGGGCCGGTCGTATCGAGTGGGAGCACGTCGTTCCCGCGGAGGCGTTCGGGCAGAGTTTTGTCGAGTGGCGCGAGGGCGGACCGAAGTGCCGTCACCGGGGTAAGACTTACCGCGGACGAAAGTGCGCGGAGAAAAATCCAGAATTCTCACGGATGGAGGGGGATCTTTATAATCTTTTCCCGGAAGTGGGCGAAGTGAATGGACTACGGAGTAATTTTTCGATGGCCGAAGTCGGCTCGCTCGGAAAATTTGCGGGAATCACCTTCGGCGGGTGCCGAGCCCGGATTTTTCAATCAAAGTTCGAGCCGATGGATTTCGCGAAGGGCACCGTCGCGCGTGCCTACCTCTATATGGATTTCGCCTATCCGGGGCACGGAGTGATTTCAGATAAAAATCGAAAACTTTTCGATGCGTGGGATAAGGCCTTTCCCGTCGAACCGTGGGAGTGTGACCTCTACCGGCAAATCGGAAAGTATCAAAAAAACGAAAATCCCGTCCTCCGCGAACGGTGTAAAGGATGACGGAACTCGAATCTTCCGAACCGCGCGCCTTCCGGAGGGAGCAGATTCTGACCCCGCCCGAGTCGCCGGGACTTTTTCAGTTTCGCGACGCACTCACCGCACCCGGAAGAAAAGTCGATCTCGAGATCGGGTGCGGAGTCGGATGGCATCCGATTCAGTACGCGCGTGCGAACCCCGACCGCGTACTCCTCGCCATCGAACAGACGCGCGAGAAATACGGTAAGTTTTCGGCCCGGCTTCTTGCACACCAAAACCGAGGAGTACCGCTCCCTTCCCTGATCCCGGTACATGCCGACGCCGTGGCCTGGACGACCGCCTACGTACCGTCCGCAAGCCTCGACCGAATTTTTATCTACTACCCGAACCCGAATCCGAAGAACGCCGCGGCGAGGTGGATTCGCATGCCGTTTTTTCGGGAGCTACTTACGAAAGTAAAACGGGGAGGTGAAATTCATTTCCGGACGAACTCCGCGACGTACGCGCAGGAAGTTCTCGATTACGGAACGCGAATTTGGGGACTCGAGCTCATGCTTAGGCGCGAGTTTTCGTCGCGAGATAAAGGAGCGAGCGAATACGCCACGCACTTTGAGAAAAAATACCTCGAAGCGGGCGAAGTTTGCCGCGAAATCGTCTTCCGCGTTTAGTTTTTAGTTGCGGGTGAGACCGGGAGTGCCTCGCTCAGAACTTCGCAGCTCTTCACCGGGAGAAGCACCGAAGTCGTCGCGGGAGAAGACGCGATCGTACGGGCGAGTCGCAGGTAGGAGCTCGAGTAACGAGCCATGCATTTTTCCTTCGCCTTTTCGATCGAGCCGCTTCGGACGATGGGCGTGCTGAGCGTCGGAAGGTCCTGAGTACTCGGGAGCCGCGGAGCGCCGCAGTCGATTCGGGCCGCGCAAACATATTCAGACGGAGTGGCTCGGGCAGGCGCGGCGAAAAGGAGGGGGCTGAGGGCGACGAGAACCAGAAATGCTGGGGAATGTCGTTTCATAGCCTCTTATTTTACCGGAGGGGAAAGCGTCCCGCAGTGGGAAATTTCGTACCAGTGACTCGCGGCCGCGTGCTACCTTTAGCCTATGTCTTGGCTGCGGAGATCATGGAGAAGGCTACAAGCCGGCCCGAAGTTTGATTTACCGTACATCCTCGCGCGGG
Source organism: Oligoflexia bacterium (assembly GCA_025352185.1). Classification (GTDB taxonomy): domain Bacteria; phylum Bdellovibrionota; class UBA1018; order UBA1018; family UBA1018; genus JACMQW01. The sequence goes on along the minus strand of JANXTV010000061.1, from coordinate 1,547 downwards.
CGAACCCCTCGGCGACCCTGGCGGAGCGCGTAGAGTTCTGTGAACGCCTGTTTGACTGGATTCGTTACACCGGTGGCGGGAAGACGACCGCCCTCGCCCGCATTCGATTCCTCCTCCAACTCCTCGAACGGAAACCCGAATGGCGTGAGTCCTCCGCCTCGGTGATTCGAAGTATCTTCCTCAGCAGCACGCCTTATTCGCTGTTTTACGAAACGGGAATTCCCCACGGCGGAACGTTTATTCGCGAATTGATCGTACGACTGACCCATATTGCTCTTCCCATTTCGGATGATTCGAGCGAGCTCGCCGCCATCCTCAGCCGGGTCTTCTACGATTCTGAAGACGCGCTTTGGGTTTCGCAGATTCCGGAAGAAATTTGGGACGAACTCCTGAATGAATGGTTGTTCCCAAAAGGCCTCGACCCCGCAGCATTCCGGCTGCCGCGGTTTGAGCGGGCCTTAGCCGATGCGTCGCTCGCCCTGTCGATCCAGGGAGCTGCCCTCTCGCTCCGAAGTGAATTCACGAAACGTTCTCCAGACTTCGGCCTCGAAGCTCATCCGTTTCTTCACCTCGAAGCGAATCTGGCGGCCCTTTCGGCCCAGGCGAGACGGGAGCTGCGGGTTCGCGATCCCCGGGAAATTCACGAAGCGTACGTCGGGGTGATACAGGAAATCGAACGTGCGCGGACCCTCATCCGAAGCGTTAAAGCCCACCTTGAAGAAGCCGGCGTAAGCGTCGACCTCGTTTACCAGATGGACCGAATGAAACTCTACCTCGAGCGCATCGAGGTGCTTTCGAGTACGCTGACCGCGCTCATTTCTCCCGCCGAAAGCGATAACCGGAAAAAATTCTCGGTAAAGCTCTTCGTCGCCCTCGTCGAAGGGCTTGGCTACGACGAAGATTTCCGGTTCGTTTTCAAAAAGAGTCTACGCCTTCTCGCCACGAAAGTGGTCGAGCGAACGGGGCATTCCGGCGAACACTATTTTACGTCGAACTGGAAAGAGTGGCGGCACCTCTTCTTTGCCGCGGCGGGCGGCGGTGCTTTGACGGCGTTTACCGCGATGCTTAAATCCTTCACGCCGCATTCTCCGCTCTTTATGGAGTTTTATTATAGCGGAATGAATTACTCCCTCAGTTTCGTACTGATGTATTTCCTCGGGCTTAAGCTTGCGACTAAGCAGCCCTCGATGACTGCCGCCGCGCTCGCGGGACGACTCGCCGAATCGGGGAGTGGTGCGGCGGGATCGGAGCACGAGGGCACTGAGTTTAGCGAAGAGGTCGCGCGAATCACCCGCGCGCAGTTTGCCGCCGTGGCGGGTAATTTAATTTTTGTAATCCCGACGGTTGTCCTAATCGATCTGGTTTGGCGCGGTATCCACGGCGCTCCCTTTTACAGCCCCGCGAAAGCGATTTCATCGATTGAGTCGGTTTCGCTTTTTCATTCGGGAACGATCGCGTTCGCGGCTTGGACCGGCGTAGTCCTGTGGATTTCGAGCTTAGGCGCCGGTTTTAGCGAAAACTTCGTGGTCTTTATCCGCGCGAAAGAA
>JANXTV010000046.1 GCA_025352185.1 Oligoflexia bacterium | reverse complement strand
GGGCGACGCTCGACTGGAGGATCAGGGGCTGCACCGAACGCACGGTCCCTTCGCCGTAACCCATACGGGCGTCCCCGTCGACCGCGACCGCGGCGATTCGGAAACCGGTGAGGGAGTCATTTAGGGTAAATTCAACTTCCGCATCGCCCTTTTCGTCCAGCGTGACTTCCGGGTTCCAGTAAACGAGGGTATCGAACATTTCGCGCGCGAATTCACCACCGCCGCCTCCACCCGTCGGAAGTGCCTTCAGGCCGAAGTGCCGCTTCCCGATCGTGAGGGTCTGACTCGTCGAGGTCTCGACCGAAAGCGACCGTTTCCGGATCATCGCCTCGAGCATTTTCCAGCTCAGATTCGGCTTAATAAGGAGTAGTCCTTCGTCGACGACCGCAAGCATGACCGAACCTTTAGCTGCGGGTTTCCCGTCGCTCCGGGTGACGTGGATTTTTGTTTTCACTTTCGACCGCACGCGCGCGGACTTCACCGACGACGTCACGTCGACTCCGAGTGTGAAGGGCTTCATGCCCACTTCGAGTTCGGTGATCCCAAGTCGAAAGGACGGACGACCCAGATCAATCAGCGCGGTCGGCGCCGGATCGGCGATCCGCCCTCGGACCGCGAGCGCCGAAACGAATACGTTCGGGGCGAAACGGTCGGTGATCGGTACGGTAATGACTGAATTCTCCAGTCCGAGCCTAACGACCCGGGCATCGAGAATCCCCTCCCGTTCGACCGTCACGAGGACCGTAGCGGACTTAAACGGCATACGGACCTGGAGTCGAGCATCACTCCCGGGTGAAATCTGGCGCGCGAGCGGGATCAGATCCATCCGGTCAGAATTTTCGGGAGTGAACCACCACCCGCCCTCTTCCGAGGGAATCCAGAGGGAACTATTCGTCGAGGTCTTCCGCCCCTTCGAATCTTCGATCGTCGCGACCAAGTAGAGATTTCCCGTACTCGGGGGGATCGACGTACATTCGAGAATTCCCTGTGCATCAGACTTTCCGTCGCAGGCCGTGCCCAGCTGCTTTATCTCCGTCTCGTGTTCGTAAGAATAGAACCCTCCGACGATCCGCTTTCGGTAAGAATAAACTTCACGTTTCCACCACTCCACGTGAATCTTCACGCCGGACTGCGGAACGCCGTCAATTCCGACGACGGCCGTCTGGAAGGAGATATCTTTCCGCTCGGCGAGCCAGGACTGGGTGCGAAGTCCAATCATACGGTCGGCCGGATAAATCGGAATGTGGTTCGAAGTCGTTTGGATTTCACCGTTCGGATCGCGGTATTCAAGATCCACCGCGAGTTCCTGCGCCGTTTCGGAAGATTTCCAGCCGTCGAGCTTTAAATCGGCAAACCCCTTCGCGTCGAGCTTCACTTCCGTCTTCGAAACTTTCACCTTCGGTTCGTGGTTTCGGCTCCGCGGAGATTCCTCGCCGTCGCCGCCTTCGGCGTCACCTTCGCTCTCGCCTACATCGAACGCTTCCGCCCAGTCTTCCTGCTTCTTCGGCACTCCCGCGGTAAAGGAATAATCGCGGAAATTCGACGGATTCGGAAAAGACCCGGGCCGGATCTGATGGCGAACGGTGACCGACGCACCGGAGGGTGCCCCGCCGTTTAAGTACTCGACTCCGACGGTCACTTTCGCGGACGTTTCGCCGATCAGCTCACTGCGCTCGGGAATTACTTTCCCCTTCGCCAGTGGGACGCGGAATTCCTGGATGACAAACTCCCCCGCCGCTAGCCAATCCGAATAATCGTTCCCCGTCCCCTTCGCACGTTTTAGTGAGATCGAGTACGATCCCTGGGGGACTTCTTTCGGGATGGTCCACTCGTGGGTCATCGATCCGTCGGACTTCCATTTCGTATCGAACGTAAACTCCTGATCACTCCCCTGATGGCGAAACCGAATCTTAGTAGGAAAATCCGCCGATTTCGGAACTCCGAGTCCCGTCGGCGTTTCGTTCCGTACCCAGTACCGGGCGTAAAACTTTTCGCCCGCCCGGAGGGCGGAGCGAGCGAGGACCGCGTGGGCGATTAGTTTCTCGTCCTCTCCGTGGTAGCCGTAAAATCCAAATCGGTAGGGCTCGATCCCCTTATTCCAACTCGAGTGGGTATAGGAAAAATCGTCGCCGAGTTCGGCGGTGGCGTAGAAACCTTCCGAAAGGTGTTGCCGGGAGTAGGAGACGTAGTCCTCCCCTTCGTCCCCGCCCGAACTCGACTTTCTGCAGAGCGCGCTCTCGACGAGCGGTTTTTCGATTTTAAAAATTCCGTCTGAGTTCGACTTCCCTTCGACGAGCGGCTTTCCTTCGCAGTCTCGCACCGCTACCGACGCGCCCTTCACCGGAGTCCCACTATCGAGCGCAGTGACCCATACGAGCGACGAAGACTTACCGAGCTTTAAATGAACCGCGAGATTTGTAACGAGAACCGCAGTCGAAACGAACATTTTATTTTTAGACTCGACGAGAGATTTTCCGAGGCGCGGACTTGCCACTTCGAGTACGTAGAATCCCGGTTCCTTTAGGGGGATCCCGAGAACTTCAAACGCCTTTTCTCCCGAAGGAGTCGGTAGATCGAACGGTTTCAGAGCCAGCGCACCGCCCCGCTTCCCGCGGTTATCGGAGAAAACCGAAGTATCGCGGAGATCTTTTGAGGTATTCGATTTTGTATTATAGACGCGGTAATTTTCCTGGTGCTTCTCGACGGCGTCTATCCAGAACTGAATCTCCTCGACCGGAGGGCGTTTAACCCGAAGGACTTTCGAAGAGAGCGAACCCACTTCGGTTCGAAGTTTCGCTTCCACCCCCCGGACCGTGACCGGGACGATCGCTTCCGGTTTCAGTTCGAGAAAGCCGAAGTTCGTCGGGAATTTTACAAGCGGTGGAAAATCTTCGGTTCGTACCTTCAGTGGAAAGGAGGCCGCGTTCGTGAGTGGACTCCCCCCGACGTCGGTGACTTTCCCCGGCAGTTCCAGTTTAAATTCAGATTTCGCGGGAAAGGGCCCGCGGAAGCGCAGGGAGTAAACTTCCGGGTCTTTCGCGGACTTTAACTCGGACGGGGCTTCGGGAGCGATACGACTCTTTTTTCCGCCGGCGGTAGGAATAAGGGCAGTCTTTGCGATCTTACTCCACGGCACTGCCCGGCTAAACGAAAGGGTCATCGCCGAGATCGGGAGGCAACCCGCTTCTTCCCGCTCGCGTTCACACGAGAAGGTTGCCGTAAGTTCCTTTCGGACTTCGAATACGAACGGTTGGTCGGACTCGGAGCCCACGCCGCTCGTGGAGAGCGTGAGTTTCGGAAGAATAAACTTCACCTTTTTATTCGCGGCAAATCGGCGGGGAGAATGCACGAGCACGTATTTCCAACGACCCTTCGGGGCCCAGCGCTTCAGCGTACTCGTCTTCATCACTTTTTCGAAATCGCTCCCCGTGATGACTTCGACCGGTAGGTGGTCCTTCATTCCCTCGATCTCAAAGTATGCGCGCTTTTTCAGCTCGGATGGCGCGACGTCGGTGTCGAGGCGAAGGAGAAACGCCTGGTCTTCGTCAATTTGGGAACCTTCGGAAGGATCCATGCCCTCGACTTTAGGGCCGCCCGTGTGGAAGCTCAGCTTCGCCGAACCATCGTGGAACTTCAGGCCTTCCTTCGAAGTCACCGAGCACCGAACGCCGCCCGGAAGAGTAAACGCAAAATCGTAAACCCAGAGTCGTTCGTCGACCCATTTCCCGCTCCCCAGTTTTGCGCCCGTTTCGGAAATTCCGAGGCATTCGACCTTAAAGAGGTCCGCATTCACGCGCAGATCACCGAATGCCACTTTCGGCTCCTTAAAACGAACGCGAATCTGGCGTACCTCCTTCGCGTATCCTGCGGGCTCCGCACTTTCGATCGTGTTCGGAGGAGTTTCGACGGCGAGCGAGGACGACACCGCGAGGGCGAGGAGAAAAAGGAGATTCATCATCCGCGAATCGTAATCAAGCTCCCGACTGATTCCAAACTGAATCCGGGGTAAGCCGAAAGACTAAGCGGCGGTGGGTTCGGATGCAGCGAGGGCTTCCGCGAATTCCGGATCGTGGGTCTTGACGAGGCGAGTCGCCTCTTCGCCGAGACCGTATTTTTGGAGCGATTCGACCGCGTACGTGAGGAAGATTTCTTTTTTGATGCCGACGGTAAGGGCCTGCTCGAAAGTCCGCACGGCTTCGTCAGCTTTCTGCGTCATGAGGAGGTAGCGCCCGAGCACCGCGAGGGCCGAAGAGATGTGCTTCCGCACTTCATCGGGCTTCTCTTCCTGGCCCTGATAAACCTCAAACCAAGTTTGGATATCGAAGAAGTTTCCCGTCGAGACGGCCATGCGGATCGCGAGTTTTAGACGTTCTACATTTTCGGGGAAAACTCCGACGAGGCGGCGGAGTACTTCGTAGCTTTCGTCGGTTTTTTTCTGGGTGTAGAGGAGATCAAACATCGCCTTCAGGCACTTACAGTGAATCTGGTTCAGAAGAATTCCCTGCATGAACTCCTGGCGGGATTCCTCGAGGAGCCGCTTCATGAGCTTTACCTGGCCAGAATAGAAGTGCGCGGTCGAGGGCGTCGGCCCGAGATCTTTCGCCTTCTCGAAAAGCTTATCGGCTTGCTCGAGGTCGCCCTCAAAAAGGCGCGACTTTCCGAGATTCAGCACTTTCCTAAACTCGTCCGGCATTACTTTTTCAGAAAGTGATTGCGTGAATTCAGTTTTAAATTCTTCACTCGAAAAGGGTTTTAAGCAGAAACCATCGACGTCGGTTTCTACCGCGCGACCTACTCCGGCTTGGGAGGAATTCTGGCTCACGAGGAAAACAAATACCGTTTCGGGAGTTTCCTTCGCGAGGAGTTCCTGAATCGTCTCGAGGGTGCGCATACCGAGGGAATCATCGAAGAGAACGGTCGTAACGCCCTCTTCTTTCACGAATTGGATCGCTTCGTTCGCGTCCTTCGCCATTAAAATTTTTCGGGTCTCGAATCCCATCTCGACGGCGAGTTTTAATAAAAAGGCGCGGTGAACCGGATCCAGGTCGGCAATCAGGAGCTTCCGCTCCCGAATGACTTCCTTCGGATCGATCCCTTCGACCGACTTTTTAGAGGAATCACGCCCCTTTTGCATACTTAAAAAATTCCTTCAACTCTTTAAAACGTTTCGTAACCATGTGCATCGCGGCTTCGAAGCGCGTCCGGTTTCCTTCATCGAACTCGACCGCCACGCGGCCCTCGCTCGGCTCACCGATGACTTTTGCTTCGATTCGCATTAGGTACGTTTCCACACCGTGCACGATATCGGCCTCGATCGAAATATGATCGCCACTCTCCCAATTTTCAGCCGCGCACTCGAAGGTGGCCTGCGACTCGTCGATTTCGAGGGCGTGAATAAAGAAGGCCTTTTCGAGCGCCACTCCGTTGCGGGCAATCGCCTTAAACGACAGACGGACTTTTTCGAAAGATTTTTTTCCCGACTTCACGCCCGCCTGAGTCACCGGCTTTAGACCGAAGATCGAGGAAATCTTCGAATCGGGCGTGAGCGGATCGCGATTCCCGAGGCGATGTTCTTTTTCGATCGCCTTCTGGAAGAGTTCCGAATCGTTCTTTCCGCGAACGAGCATGACTCCCGTCTCGTCGGTGGGTTCGACTAAACGATTCTGCCATTTCACGGCGAAGACTTCGGTAATCCGAAGTTTAAACTCCGCTTCGCGAAAGGGACGGAAGAGGATTCCGTCGATTCGTGCCGAGGCCGAGAACTGGACGAACTCGCGGGTTTTCCCCTCGGTAATCGCAAAGAGAAAAAACCCGAGGGGTCCGAAGTTTTTCGTAAGGGCGGCGTGGATTTCTCGGAACGCCGGCACTCCGACAGAATCGTCAATAAATACAATCGGAGATTTTTTTTCCTTCAGGAGAGCGAGCCCCGCGTCGCCGTTCTGGGCGAAGAGAATCTGGTCGGAGACGAATCCGATATCGACGAGGTGGTCACGTAAAGCCTCTAAGCGGCCGAGATCGGAATCGACTCCGATCACCCACTGAAACTCTACCCATTCGGGTTTTATGCGGTTATCCGTTTCGTCTTTCACGGTCAGGCACCTTTCGCCACGATAAAGAAATCTCTAAGTTCGACTTGCCGTTGGTGGACCATCACGAGAATCGCCTCGAGATCTCCGAGTGCCCCCCCGGTGAATTCACCGTGCGCCAGACATCCGCCGCCATCGATGCACTGAGTGGAAAGGGTCGACCATTCCACCTCAAACTTCTTTTCGACATCTCCCAGGCGAAACTCGACCCGTAAGGTGAATTTATCTTTCTCCACAATCCATTCGCGCGGATATTCGAAGGTCGCCCATTTTTTTGTCATTTCCATGACACGTAATGGGTCCGTAAGCGTTACCGGTTGTCCGTTTCGTAACCGAAGCGTCACGGAAATCGATAGTTTTTCAAAAGTTTTAGCGCCGGACGTAATCCCGGCCTGGGTAACGTCCTTCATTCCCATTTTCTCCCCGACCGCCGCATCCGGCGTGAGGGAGTTTCGCCACTTCGCTTTCGCTCCGCGCGTGTCGACCCGAATATCTTTCGCTTTGAAATCGACGCCCACCGAACTGCCGTGATTATTCCAGCTTCCGGCGGGTGCGTCCGGAGTGAGGTCACCCTGAGAATAGTTCGTACCCGCGCCGGTACCCATCGCGGAACTACCGGACGAATAATTACCACCAAGATCCGTACTCGTATTTCCTCCGCCGCTGAACGTTCCTCCGGAAACACCTGAGGATTCCGACGGACGCTCGAAACTCCCCCGAACCTCGTCACTCGACTCGGATTTCGAAAGCTTTATCGAAGCTTCAAGCGATGCCTGAATTTTCGGAAGGTACGCGCGCGAAGTTTCCGAATTTTCGTATATTTTTACTTTACCTAGCGTCGGAGATTCAATCCGAACGTATTCGGGATCTCCCGAACCTTCGGCGTAGAATGCGAGGTATGGATATTTCGAAACAAAGTTCCAAAGATTTTTCTGCCAGACGAATTCGGGTTGTTTTCCGAAGAAAAGCCAACGGCCCGCGCGCGGCGCAAACGTCGGGTCGGTGGAAACACGAGTCTTCCACTCCCACCCTTTTTCGCCTTGGCGTTCGTACGTCGTTTCTTCCCACAGCCCGGCCGCCGGTCCGGGACCGAGAAGATCGGCTAACCAACGCCCCATGACGAAACGAAGGTTTCGCGCGCTCGGGATCCACCAAAAATCGGAAGGATGTTCAGTCGACTTAATCCACGCCACTTCGTTCGACGCTTCGCGAGTATTTCGCGCGGTTGCCGCTCCCCGGCTTTCGTTCCCAATGACGGTCGCGGCTTTAATGTTTTGGTTTTGGAGGCGCTGAAAAGTTTGGGAAACGAGGAGGAGCGCGTTTTTGATTTTATGGTTTAATGCTTTAATATTTACGCTGAAATCGACGATGTCGCCGACGCCCTTCGCTTTTAAGAGGGCCATCACGCGCGGGTGATTCAGGCCGTTTAAAACGATCGCGCGGAGAAGTCCGGACTGAATTCGGGATTCGACTTGCGTGAGCACGTTCAGAACTTCGACGAGCTCTTCTTTCTCGTGCATCGAAATGATGAGGACCGTGAGCGTCGTCTGGTCGACCGACGCTTTAATCGCCGTCGGGACGGTCAGTACGTCGGATTCGAGGCGATCCTTTTGGGCATTCAGCTGCTGGATGAGCGCAGCCAGAACCGGTAGTTTCACCGGACTCTTAGAATAAACGACGATCTTTACACGATCTGCACTTTTAGCGGGGGAGCTCATCTAGAGATCGTTTCGGCCTCCCTCCCTCCTTACTGAAGGAGGTAAGGAATGCTTTCACGGAATTCTAAAAGAATTATTTAACGCTTCCCGCGCGTACGCCAAAAACCTGTCTAGTTCTGAAAACCCGTCGACTCAGCCTTCTTTTCTGACGGATTTTTGGCGGGGGTGACGCCGTTTATTTCGGCAACGATGTCGTGGATCGTCACGGTCCGCAGGTGGTTCGCCGGATCCTTCAGGTACTTCATCACCATTTCGCTCGCGATCACCGACTGCGGGTGCACATCGTGAAAGAGGATGATTCCGCGGCCGACTTTCATCTGCGCTAGCGCCCGTCGGTAGATCGAATCGGGATCCTTATCGTTCCAGTCGAGCGTATCGACGGTCCAGTGAACGTGAACCATTCCCGCATCTGCGATCACCTTCCGAATCTTTCGGACGCTCACGCCGCCCCCGTACGGGAGGCGAAAGAATTCCGGGCGCTCCCCCGTCACTTCTTTAAACTCGTCGACCGCCGTTACGATCTCGCATCGAAGCTCCTCGGGCGAGGCTTTCACCGCCTGGGAATGGTAATAGGAGTGAGACGCGACGTTATGGTCCTCAGCGAGCTCACGACGCGCGAGATCGGGCCAGACGGCCTTCGGGCGCTTCGACGAAATCCGCGGACCGATCCCTTTGCAGTCTTTTTTCGAGATTTGCTGGGAAAGGATAAAGAATGTCGCCTTCATCTTATGGCGATCGAGATTCTCGAGCACGTGCTGGGTGAGCGGCGATAGCGGGCCATCATCGAACGTGAGTGCCCATGCCCCTTTTGGAAACGTGTTACCGAAGATATTTCCGGGACCTCGCGGGGTCGGGTCTTCGTTTGGATAAATGAGTTTTCCGAAGGGACTCGTACCCTGGGGTACTCGGTCGTTTGCAGCCTCAAGTTCCTCACGCTTCGATTCCGCCGCGCGAATTTTCACCATCGCTTCGACGTTAAAACCGAAAACACCCTTCTTCGGTTGGAAGTACTTAAATGCGCCCGGGTCTTTCTTGAGACTCCGCACGGCGACCTTTATCGCATCTAAACTAAGGTTTCTCTCGCCGATACGTTTTGCCTCCGCCTCGAGAGTCTTCGTCGAAATTAAATTTGGAGAGCAGGAAAGAGTAACTCCCGATACGGCATCCTCGAGATCCGTCTCGATTTCATCGAGTGCCAGGGTCGCGTACCGCGAGTCCGGGGTCCGCGACGAAACGGCGGCGCGAATTTGTTCGACGAATGCATTTCTTCGTTTCGTGACGACGGAATTTGCGAAAGCGCCGGAATACATCCCGTCGGGAATTTGGTCGAGGCTACTCAGTTCGTCGACGAGACCGCGTTCGAATTCTTGGAAAGCGAGCTCGATGAGCTCATGTTTCACGAAGAAAAGCGCCTGGAGGCGATCGTAAGTGGTCGACTTTTTCTTTACCCGTTCGAGAGAAAAACCCAGTCCAATCAGGCGGTCGAAGTCGGCGGCCAGCGTTTGGCCGTAGGTGTAGGTTTCGGCGAGCGCGAGTGCGAGCGGAGCGATTCGACCCTCGGGCATCAGATTTAAAACGCCGTCCCGGTGAGTCGCCGGAAGGTATCCCGCATCGACCTGGGCGCCGACCCAGTCCTCGAGAGGATGGGCGGATGAAAACTCAATTCCCGTGAACACGGGGGCCGCGGCCATACACTCTAATCCCAGACGCGCCGTCACCGATGCGAGGGACCGAGAAGCGTCGCGAGGCGGAGTCGTCTTCGTAATTCGGGGGGAGCTACATCCCCACCCCGCGAGTGCGAGAATCACGAACGTAGAAAAAACAGAACGGTGTCGATGCGGCATGTAATTTTTCTCGTCCAAGACGAATGCACTCCCCGGGAAAATCCTTTTCCCACTCGACTAGTTTGCCCTGTTTTTCACCGGCTTCCAAACGGCTTTCACTCTCGAGCACAGACGCGCTCCGCAGCGGAAGAGTTAGATCCTTTATCCTTGTCATTTCGCCAATCCGTTGACAGGCTCTGACGCACACGTATTCATTCAACAGGAGACTTTTCGATGTCACGAAAGATTACCCATTTAGTCCTCACCTGCCTCGCGATCGAATTCGCCTCGTCTTCAGCGATGGCGGCCGGTTTTGAAAAATCCCTCACTTGGTCCGCGGCCGCCGCCGGTCAGGCCGGAGCCGTAGTCGGATCGACCGCGGGCGCAGAATCCCTTTATTTTAACCCATCCGGTCTCGCCGGAACGAGCGGTAAGGGCGAAGTTTCTCTGAACTTTTCGCCGACGTTCTCGAAATTTACGGGTGCGAACCCTTACCAATACAGTGGTTCCAGCGGAAACGCCGGGGCCGGCACGGTCGACGGAAAGGGCGGCTTTTCTCCCGTCGGCGCACTCATCGGATCTTACCGCGTGAACGAACAGCTCGGCCTCGGCGCGGGTTACTACGTTTCCGGCGGAACGAAATCGACTTACGAGGGTCTCGATTACTCGGCCGTCAGCTCGACGGCAAATACTTATGAACTCCAACCTAAAGTAGAAACCGACCTTAAGATCACGGAAGCCGCGATCGGTGCCGGATACGAAATCATTCCGGGCCTCCGGGTCGGGGCCGCTTGGCGAGTCGTGATGGTGAACGCGAGCTTTTCGACCGTTGCGTCTCCGGCCTCCGTGGCCGCGAATCCGCACACTGCGATTTCGAACGCCACGATCGATAATATTAAAGCGACCCGCTGGAACGCCTATAAACTCGGCGCCCAATTCGACGGAGCCGGCAAAGCCTGGGGCGTCGGCGCGAACTACCGCTCGGGAGTCGATTTCACGGCAACCGGTGCGGGAACTTCCGGCAATTTCGAGACGGCCGGAACGAACACGACCGCCCTCACGACGGGGAACGCCGATCTTTCGAACAGCTTCCCGCAGCAGCTGAACGTCGGTGGATACTATAAACCGACGGAAACCCTCCGCGTTTCGGCCGAGTACAGCTTCACCGAATACTCAAAGAACAAGGTGCTCTCAATCACCGGGACAGTTAACGGTGCAAACCT
>JANXTV010000026.1 GCA_025352185.1 Oligoflexia bacterium | reverse complement strand
CGACCTTTCCGGGGCGAAGTTCGTCGACGGAACGCTCGTGAAAGTCGATTTTCAATCCGCGCACCTTGTCGGCGCGGACCTAAACCACGCGTTTTTAAACTTAACGAACCTCGCACGCGCCGACCTCACGGACGCGAAGCTCGTACGGACCTCCATTACGGATACAAATTTTTCGAAGTCGACGCTCCTTCGCACGGACCTCTCGCGTTCGGTGGGAAGCGCCGTCATTTTTACCGGAACCGAATTTTTCGGGACGGTATTTCGGGAGAGTAAGTTACTGGCTCCCTCATTTAAAAACGCGGTCTTCGCGAAGGCGGACCTATCGAATGCGTGGATGAGCGCCCCTACGTTTAATCACGCGGGAATCTCGGATACCCTTTTCGTGAGCGCATTTCTCGTGGGTGCGGATTTTACCTTCACGGAGGTGAACAGCTCGAGTTTTACGGGAGCGAAACTCGCATCGAGTAAGTTTGACGATTCGAAATTTTACGAGAGCGATTTAAACGGGGCGGATCTAAAGTCCGTCACGGCACTTCGGGGTGCGTTTTCCTACGTGAGTCTGGGCGGGGCCGATCTCACCCAGTCGAACTTTTCGAACGCTATTTTTCTCGAAGGATCTCTCGCGAAAACCACGGGCACGGGGACTAATTTTCGAACGGTGAAATTCTCCAACACGAACCTCAGTGAGTCGACCCTCGTGTCTCCTGATTTCCTAGGCGCCGAGTTTGACGGTGCCGATCTTCACGGCGCGAAATGGTCTCGGGGCGCTCTCCAGTCGATGCTCCTCCGAAACGTAAACTTAACGGGTACGGATCTTTCGGGTGCGGATCTGCGCGTCACCCGGATCGAAGGATGCCGCCTGGAGCGTGCCGACTTTACGGGCTCGGATCTTCGACTTTCCCGCCTCCAAGATACGGGCTGGAACGATTCGAAAATGATCGGTGCGAAAATAAATCACGCCACGGTGCACGCGTTTACCGACGAAGATGTGAAGGGTCTCGGAATCTCGGCGATCGGAAAGCATTCGAAAACCCTCGGCATTTTATCGGACTTGAATTTCGTTCAGGACGCGAACTTTCTCGCGAACGTGGAAAAAGCCTCGGGCGTCGAAGGGGCGAAGAAAACGGATAAGATTGCAGTATTGGGACAGTTTGATTCGGCTTTTGCCGAGGTGGGTACCTACCTAATGCCTCGCGCGAAAGCGAATATTCCGGTGACGGGTACGAGTCTATTGCCCTTTCTTTCGTTCCTCGAAGAGGGGGGGAATCTCTTTTTCTTCCAGACGAGTTACGGAATTCTGAATCCGATCTTCAATGTGAAAATGGGTACGGCGGGAATTAACGGGGTCGCAAACCTCGACGCGAAGGTCGCGGAAACCCTGGGGATAAAAGATCTACCGACGGCGCTCACTTTCCCGTCGAACGGAACCGCTTTCACTCTGCCCACACTTCCTACGGGTGCCCTTGTCCTCTATGCACAAGGCCAAAAGGCCGCCATTGCGGTACTTCCTTATGCGCAGGGCCGAGTCTGGTTTTTTGCTTGGCCTTTCGCACCCATTAACGATGCCCAAGCGACCATCGCCGCCGATTGGGCCGACGTCTTAAAGAAATCGATCGCAGCGACCTTCACGGAATAAAAATATGATGAATCTAAAACTATCGGCTTTAATCTTTGCGTCCATCCTGTCCGCCACCGCGGGTTTCGCGGCCGATCCGACCTATACTTATAAAGACGGAAAGTGCGTCGATGCCATGGGCGTCGAAGGTCGAAACCCGGGATTTATTGGCGACTGCGGAGACCTCCGGGGGATGGATTTCACGGACCAGGACCTGAGTTTTAAATCTTTTCGGGGGGCCGACCTTTCCGGCGCGAAGCTCGTGCGAGTGACTTATTTTGGTGGGAGCTTAGAGGGCACCCAGCTCGAGGGGACCGACTTTTCGGGAGCGCTGCTCACCCAAATTGATTTCACGAAAGCCGTCGGCACGAACTTAAAGTTCATGCGGACCTCCCTCGATACCGTCCTCTTCACCGGAATGGCTCTTTCGGGGTCTAAGTTCGACGGTTCGGTTGCCAAAAACGTAAAGTTCGATCAGGCGACTCTCGACACCGTAAGCTTTAAGTCGACCTACCTGATTAACTGCTCTTTCCTTGGGACTTCGGCGAAAGCTGCCGATTTTAGTAAGGCGTACGTGTCGGCGGGTGTTTTCACGCGTGCAAACCTGGATGGTTCGATTTGGAATGGAACGAAAGCGGATTTTCCTAATTTCATGAACGCTACTCTCCAGGACGCGAAGTTCTTCGGCGCGAAGCTCCAGACCCCGGATTTTACCGAGGCGAAACTTTACCAGACGAACTTCACTGGCTCCGAGCTGAAGGATCTCGTTGGATTACGAACGGATTTTTCCTTCACGATTTTAGCCGAAACGCACTTAGTCGGTGGGAGCTTTAAAGCGGCAACTTTTTTACAGACCGATTTTACAAAATCTACCGGAGAAAAAGTCGGGTTCGGCGAAGCGTCTTTTAACCAAGTCGACTTTACCGGATCGGTGTTCACCGATACTTCATTTGATTCCGCCGAACTCGTCGACTCCCAGCTCGCCGGTGTAAAATGGAAGAAAGTGTCCCTCTCCTTAGCGCTCATTCGGGGAAGTAACCTCGACAAAGGGGATTTTACGGGGACCGATTTCCGGTACACCCG
>JANXTV010000464.1 GCA_025352185.1 Oligoflexia bacterium | reverse complement strand
ACGAGATCGCCCACGGTGATGGTCGCGGCCCCGAGATTCACTTTCAGATTCGCCTCTACTTGCTTCATATGCTCCGTCATTTTCAGGAGCCATTCCTTATCGGACTTATCCCCTTCCGTCTGGAAGGAAGCATTTAACTTGCTCTTAATCGGTTCGAGCGTCGAATACGGCACGACGAGGGCGATCGTCCCGGTCGCGTTCTCAAGTTCCACTTCGAAAGTCGTGGAAATGATCACGTCTGAGGGAGGCACAACCCCGACGAACTGCGGGTTCACTTCCGTACGAATGAACGAAATCTTGGACTCGTGGACCGGTGCCCACGCTTCCTCGAGATCGCTAATCGCGAGGTCCATTACCTTCTGCATGAGCGAGAGCTCGATACGGGTAAATTCTTTTCCTTCGATCTTCGTGAAAGGCCGATCCGTACCGCCGAAAAACGAATCGATGAGCGCGTATGCCAGCTTCGATTCGAATACGAGGAGGGCCGGACCCTTCAGGGCTTCGAAACGCATGATGCACATGCAACTCGGGATCGGCAGGGTGTTCACGAATTCACCGAATTTCAGTAAGTCGGTGGAGATAATCGAAATGGAAGCGAACTTCCGAAGCGCGTTCGAGAGTGAAATTCGGTAAAGACGGATGAAACGCTCGTATATGATATCGAGGGTCGGCATCCGACCGCGGATTACCCGGTCTTGATTCGTTAAATCGTAAGGCGTGATTTCAGAATCGGGAATGCCCCCGACCCATCCGGAGGTCCCGACGACGGGAGCACCTTCCGAGGCCGCCGCCGCGGGTGGAGCCGTATCGACTTTTCCTTCGCTTACCGCGTTGAGGAGAGCATCGACTTCTGATTGACTGAGTACTTGTCCACCGCTCATTTTAGCCTTCCTTGGCTGTACTACCGTTAACGGACTATCCCGTTACCGCGAAATTCGTAAAATACACACCCTTCACTTTTCCGTTATTCATGAAGGAGTTCAGAGCATTTCGTATCTCTTCCTTGAGGTACTCGCGCTGCTCGGCGCTTACTAAATCATTCGGACGTTTCGAATTAAAGAGATCGATGATCGCATTACGGACTTGCGGCATCTTCGCTTGCACTTCTTTTTCGATATCTTCGGTCGGAATTTCGAGGGCGATGTTTACGCGGACGAACTTTTGGGCGGTGCCGCCGGGACTCGCGAGATTAACCGTGAACTGTTCGAGCGGGATCGTGCGGGCTTCCGCGGAGGATTTTTTTCCCGCTCCCGCCCCACCGTGTTCGCCACCGCCATGGCCTTCGGCCGCGGCAGCTCCGTGTTCACCGCCACCACCGTGTTCGTCTTTTTTCTCGCCGTGACCTTCTGCAGCTGCTTCGCCGTGCTCAGCGCTCGCTTGAATGTCCGTGACTTGAGGTTGTGCGTTTTGTTTTTTATGGGAAATGAAAAGGACGGCGCCGATCCCGATACATGCGATCAGGTTCACCAGAGTAAGAATCATTACTAGTTTACTACCGCCGCCACCGTTGGCTGCGGGTGCCGCCGAAGCGGCCGTTTTTGCTTCATCAGCCATAGCCGGTGAAACCTCCCTTGTCCTATCCACTATTGTGCATTGCGAATGGGGACGGGAGCAAGTCGAGATCAACGATTTTTAACGGAGTTCCCGAAGCAGGTCCCGTCGTCATTTTAACGACGGGACCCGAGCCTCAGGGAAATGAGGAATACACGAGATTTCTACGTTCTATTAGCTACGATTCAGATTGAGAACTTCTTTCATCATCTCGTCCGAAGCGGAAATGACCTTCGAGTTCGCTTGGAAGTTCCGCTGTGCCGTCATTAAGTTGATGAACTCAGTCGCGATGTCAGTCGTCGAAGACTCGAGCGTTTTCGCCAGAATCTGACCACGTCCCCCGGTTTGCGGAGCCCCGACCGTCGCTTGGCCAGAGTTTCGTGATTCACGGAACATGTTCTTCCCCATTTTGAACAGACCTTCGGGGTTTTCAAACTTCGCCAGGGCGACCTGAGCGATGTTCATCGATTCGCCGTTCGTATAGACCGCGGAAAGAATACCGTCGTCGTTGAACGAGAGACCCGCGATCGTACCCGCCGTATAACCATCTTGGAGCGTTTTATACGCTTCCGAAGCGGTACCAAACTGAGTCACCGTCGAGCCATCTCCGCCAGACTTCTTATCTTTACCGAAGTTAAACTTAATTTCCTGATCCTGTTTCGTAGATCCGATGAAATTAAATGCGTTCTTATCGGTTTTTTGTTCGAGAAGCTTTCCGTCGGTATCGAAAACTAGGGTGCCTTTAGCCTGTTCGACCATCTCACCTTTTTTCCCGCCCGGAACTTCTTCTCCTTTCGACATCGCACGCCATTCCCACTTACCGTCTTCGGTCTTATTGAAATAAGTCGTCACCGTACGGGGTGTACCGGCTCCGTCATAGACCGTAACTCCGGTTGCGAATGCCGAAGTACGCTCCGGATTCTTCGGATCAAATTTTTGCAAGTTACTTGCGCGTAGGTCCAGATTCATGAACATTTGCACTTCTTTCGAAGGCTTAGCGTCCACCACCGTACGCCCTACGGCAATGCTCCCGAGTTTCGAAGTAATTTTCCCTGCATCATCGGCCTGGAAACCTTGGATTTTATATCCATCGGCGTTGATCAGATTTCCGTCCTTATCGAAGTGCATCGCTCCGGCGCGGGTAAAACCCCGGCCATCCGTACCTTCAACCACGAACATCCCGTCACCCTGGATCGCGAGATCGGTAACGGATTCCGTTTGGAGGAGAGACCCCTGAGAAAAGATCGGGTTAACGGCAGAAAGCTTCGTTCCGCGACCGATCTGGTTACCCCCACTGATCCCTTTCAGAGACTTTGCGACGACGTCGCTGAATTCCGGGCGGGATACTTTAAATCCCGTCGTATTCGCGTTGGCGATGTTATCGCCGTAGATTCCGAGAGCTTCACCCTGACCCGTAAGACCCGTAACACCCGTGTACATTGAAGAAAGAATACCCATGAGAACGCCTCCTGCGTTGACGTGTGGCGACTTCGAATCCAGAGATAGAACGTGAGATCGATCTTCGATCTCGCTTTCTACCGTGTCTCGACGAGTATTCTTAGTTTCAGGTTTTTAGAGGATGAAGTTCATTCGGAACTTCAAAAGACTTCCCGGTTGGGTCCAGCCTAGTAACTCTATTTACCGAAACGCTAAAAATTTCATCAAAACGAATCCGCAGCCAAATTTTCTATTTCCTTCGCATCCTCGATTCCGGCTCAGTAAGCCAAGAACCGATTCCGTTCTTCATTTCCCTTTTCACACCTAAACAATCACCGCACCGTCGATGTTGGTAAACACATTACCGTTCATACTCTGTTTATCCATCGCCGTAATCACGGTCCGGTTCTTAACGTTCACGATTAAAGCCGCATCGTTCGTCAGCACTAAAGTATCTTCAATGCCTTTCGCTTCCGCTTTATCAATCGCATCCGTAACTCTCAGTAGCGTCGCCGAATCCAGCTGAATCTTCCGTTCCGCTAATCTTTGCGACGCGTGCGCCGAAAATTTCAGGGGTTGCTTAATCGCGCCGAGATCTTTCGTAAGACCTTGCGTCGAATCAAGTGCGGTAGACCCAGGTTTCAGAGCAGCTTTTTTATCTGCCGTCTGACCGACGTTCAGGTTCCTCGTTTCATCGAGACTCTGATCCATCGTCTGGTCGAAAACCTTATCGAAGTCGCTTTTCACTCCATCCGGCTTCTTCTTTTCGATTCGTTCGCCATCAAGGCGATTCGAGCCGGGTATCGAAGTTACATTCGGATAAAGAAATGGACGATCTGCCATAGGGCTCTGTCCTTTCGTTATTTAATTTTCAAGATCACTCGAGAAGAAATCAGAAACCTCTTCTCGCCCCGGGCGCATCGCCCAGGATTTACTTACTCTCAGTATCTCCCGAAGAAAACCCACTTGGAAAGCCTTTTTCGGCTGATTTTTCATTATTTTCGGTAGCACTATTTTTCCCAGCGGCGAGAGTTGCCGCTTCATAGGCTTCCATCGCTTTACGTGGATCAGCACCGGCCGCTGCGGCGCCCGCGGCACCGCGACCGAAGGACATATAGTTAGCACCGTGCACGGCGGAGTTCGCTTTCTCACTGAGCGCGTTCGAAGCGCCCTGGGGCGCGGGCGAAACGGCGGCGACCGTTTGCGGGGCCCCGATGCCTTGTTCTTGGAGCGCCGATGCCATGGAGCGTGCACCCGGAATCGCGGGCGCATCCGTCCCCACGTCGATTCGAATTACGTTCCGCATAGTAATTTTCTGGGGAGCCTTCGCATCTCCGACGAGGAGCGAACCTTCCGGTCCGTCGAAGGCGACTCCGACTACCTTTGCCTGACTCTTTGAATTCATCGCGATCGGACGCTCGCCCGGATCGGTCGCTTCCATCCGGAAGAGGAAATTTCCGGATTTCACCGGCATGCCGTTGGTCTTCGCGCCGTCCCAGACGAACGTCTGTTCGCCGGCCTTCATCGGACCGAGGTCTTTTTCCAGGATCGTCTCACCCGCTTCGCTGATGATTTTAAGCTTAGTTACTTTTGAGTCGCGATCGAGCGCAAATCCGAGCGTACTCGTTTCATTATCGTTATGAACGAAACGCTCGCGATCGACGGTAACGGTCTTTCCGATGAGGTTCGTCATCGCGAGGCGCTCGAGCGGCTGCCCGCCGTTCGCCATTTTACCGACTGAGTTATTTAAATTCTGGAGCTGTTCCACGCTAGCGAACTGAGCCATCTGAGTCGCCATCTCTTCGGCTTTGAACGGATTCGTGGGATCCTGATTCTTCATCTGGGTAATCATGATTTTTAAGAAGTCGTCTTTTCCCAGCGTCTTCTTAATTTCGCGAACCTTATCTGGTTTCGCGCCGTACTTCGCTTGGATATTCTTCCAAAGATCACCGAATTTTGATTCGGTGGAACTTTCCTTTAAATCTTTATCTTTCGAGAGAACCCCGCCCGCCGAACCCGGAGACTCGAGCTCAGACGTCTGAATGGGTTGCCCCTCCAGCGCCTTCGGTCCCTTCGTCGTCATTCCACTAATGCCTTGCATGGTTCACTCCGCGTTTCTTTTCGTTTCGGGTGGGGAAGGGAAACCCAGTGGCCTCCCTTCCCAAACCTTTAAATCACCCGATAATATCGAAGTTTCCTCGGAGCATTGCTCCGGGGAAACTTTTAAGCCATTACGTCAAGACGACTCGAATCCGACGTGGACGAGTTACGGGAAGGACTTCCCGCCGCCGCTAAAGTCGCGATCCGACTCGAAGCCACTCGCGCGCTCGCGCGGTCTGCTCCGGAGCTCGAATTTTCCTCGCCTCCGTAAGACCGACCGTTCGATCGATTCTGCATGCCGGCCTGCGTGTCGAATGCCGTGCCTCCTTGCGATTGCGAGGAGTGCTGGGAATTCGATCCGTTATCCGTCGTTGCCGTATCTTTCGTCGAGATCGACACGTCCACTCTTCCGAGCGCTAAGCTCTGGCCAGCCAGAGAATCCCGAAGAGCGCCTAAGCTCTCCTCGATGATTTTTTTAGCACTCGAGTCAGTGGCTTCCACCTTCAGGCCGACGTCCTTACCGTTCGTCGAAACACGAATCATGAGTTCCCCGAGGTTACCCGGGTTCATCTTAATCCGCATTTCGCCGCCACCGTTAGGGGTCAGGCCCGAGATGCTGTTCGCCATATTTCGAACCGATTCGCTCGTGAGTCGATCCCGCTGCATGGTCCCCGGGACAACGTGTCCCGTGATGATCTGCGGAGGAATACCCACCGTTTGGTCTGCGTTCCGATGAACTTGGCTGAGTGGCGCGGCCCCCATAAAGGAGTCCGTGTTCGTCAGCTTCGGTTCTTCTTTCGAAAGCTTCAGTCCGCCCACGAGTGGTTCCCCCGCGGAGGCCATGCCTCCGGGGATCACTTGTAAGTCGGGCTTTGCGTTCGTTACGGCTTTCAACGATTTCGCGGCGTTCGCCGCACTATCGGCAGACCCCGGTAAAACGATCGGCTTTCCATTCGGTCCTAACTTTCCGGCGAATCCGGCGAGTGCGGCATCGCTGCCTCCCTCACCCATTCCGCCTCCCAGTTGTCCCGACAGATCTCCGTTCGTGTTTCCGTTCGGTGCAGATTTAACTCCCTGAAGTGCCGCTAAGTATTCGGCACCTCCGAGCGAGTTCATCTGCCCTTTCGGGTTAGCCACTCCGGCTTCGGTTCGGACGCTTTCAATTTCTCCGCCGAGAGCGGCGATTGCAGAGTTGAGTTCCTGCATCGTCGATTCGGCCGCTGCTTTCAGTTGCGTTTCATCCCCTCCCTGAGCCTGGACGTTAGCGACCAGCTTCTTCAGCTGTTCGAGATTAACGGCAGGTTTACCTCCGGGAAGCTGCGCGGCGTTCATGCTTTCGAGAGTCGGTTTCATATCCGCTCCGAAAACCCAGCGCGAGTTCCACGGTTGATCGGGTCCAGCGACAAACGCGCCGGCGATCGAGCCGTTAGCGTCCTTTTGTGCTTTTGCCTGAAATAGCGACGCGATCGTCGGAGCCGGAGCTCCTCCGCTTTCCGCTTTCGCAGAGTTTTTGGTCGACAGTTCGACTTGCGTCGCGGCCTGCTGGTTCATTTTTTCCAGAAGGTTCACGTCGCCTTGCCCGGGGGCTTTCGGAGAAGGTTGGCTAGCGATCGAAGCTAGAAGAGCACCATCGAACGACGTTTCGTCGGTCGCGGCTTTCTTCTTAGCGTTTTTCGCTTGCGGGTTCCCTTCCGAGAGCTGGCTCGGGCTGTCGGCTGCTGACAGCGTCGGTACTAGATTGTTTGCGATTTCCATTTTCATCACCTCCTTTTACGCTTTTGCTGGTCACAGCTGCGTCTAACGACGCAGTATTTCTCGGTTCACTTCTTTTCGCCCGGACCACTCCGGCGAGTTTTTCCGCGAGATTTCCCGATTTATTCGGGTCCATCGCGGCGAGAATTTTTCCTAATTTAGCGGACGAAAGGCGCCCCATTGCTTCGACGGCGAGTCTCTCGTCGATCGTACCCACGATCGCGGCCGCCGCCTTCGGACTCATCGACTCGAAAGTTTCGACGAGTTTCGTAATTTTTTCTTCGCTCTTAGAATCACCAACGATCTGGGCCTGTTTAATTTCGTCCCGAGTAACATCAATTTTTTTCAGTTCTTCCGTCAGGGCTTGCTCTTTCGCGGCGATTTCTTCTTCCCGATGCTTCAGTTCCTGCTCCCGCTTCGCGAGTTCGCGCTTCATGTCCTGGAAGTCTTTCACCGACGCCTCGTCGGTAAGGCATCCACCGGGCTTCCGGACGGGGGCTGGAGCGACCGCGGGAACTTCGGTTTTCGCTTCCGCGATTTCTTTTGGAGCGTCGTGGGAAGCTTCTTCGGCAAGAACCTCGGGCGACTCGCTGGTCAGCGACGTCACGAAAAGACTTCCCGCACCGATTAGGGCCGCGAGAATGAAAATCGTGCGCAGATTCAGACGAAAGCGGTTGGGGTTCATCATGCGGTTTCACTCCACTCGGACGATTCGTTTTCGGAAGGCACTTCTATCACCAGGCGCTGGCGCGAAACGTATAGCTCTTCGGTCTGCTTCTGTTCGTATTTACGGACTTCTACCTTAAATTCGGCGTAGGCCTTTTCACGGAGCTTCTCGAGTGCCTTTACTGCGCGTTTCGCGAGGATGACTTCTTTCAGTGCTTTTTCGACGGTCTTCCGTACACGGAAGATTGCCTGATCGGCCTGAAGGATTCGCATTTTGTTCCCGTTTATGAATTCATTCTCGAGTTGGTAAGCGAGAACGGGCTGAGCAGTCATCGATAGATTTTCACGACGTAAGAGAGCCGCATGGGTTTCTTCCATCAGGCGCTGCTTATGGTTAAGCGCTTCCTGATACTTCATTTGCGCAGCCGCGAGTACTCGCAGAGTTTCCTGCTCTTTCGCGCGGCGGACTTTTTCTACTGCTTCTAAGCGGAATCGGAATTTCTTTTTCATTTCCCCTTTAGATCCCACGGAAAGAATCCGATACGGACTTCCTTTCATTCTCTCCGAAAGGAAGCGTCCACTCTAGA
>JANXTV010000366.1 GCA_025352185.1 Oligoflexia bacterium | reverse complement strand
CGGCGTTATTCACAAGGATATCGATTCGCCCGAATTTATTTTTTACCTCGGCGGCCAGTTCCCCGGCCGCGGCGTAATTTGATACGTCGTGCGTACTGATGAGTACTTTTCGTCCGAGTTTTTCGATTTCGGCGGCCGTGGTTTTTGCGTTATCGCTCGAAATATCGTTCACGACGATATGGGCACCTTCGGCGGCCATACGTAGTGCGGTAGCGGCGCCGAGGCCGCGGCCTGAACCCGTGATGATTGCGATTTTATCGGTGAGACGATTTACGTGAGTCGAGTAAGCCATGATGAATTCCTCCGTGAAAAAATCGGCGAAAGGAAATAGCTCGCCGGTCACTCGCGCGTAAGGCACTGAGCGAGATGATTCTGTCGAGTTTCGAAATGAAAAGAAAGTGTCACTAACGCTTTTCCAAAATGCCACCGGGTAGGTCATGAGTGACATTCCCCGTCCTAGAAACCGGGGCGAGAATGACCCGGGGGACACTTTTAGGTCGTATTTATCGGGTTTCCAGAGAGGGCCCGAAAACCGGTCAAGTCGGAAAACGCGAAACTTCAGGGGTTTTAGGGTTTCCCATACCGTGGCACACCCTTCGCAATAATAGTCATCGGAGACTGTGAGAGGGCAACCCCCTCTCTAGAAAGGATGGGAATCGATATGAAAACTATGAAAATCGAGTCCGTTAAAGCATCGAGTAACGCCGCGGCGGCGAAAGCCGCCAACGCCGCCGCCCGTGCGAATCCTTTCTACGCCGCCTCCTATCAAAAGGCGGCCGCCCTGGTCGCCTCTCTGTTCTGGTCTGTGTTTGGTCCCGCAGCCCAGTACTGGTTCCAATATTCAAAGATCGCGTACGCCGCCGCTTCAGTGAAGCCGTACCGACCTTAGATACTAGAAACTGTACTGTTCAAGTTGGACACCCAATCACACCACGACGAAATGTCGTAATCTCAATAAGATGATCTCGGTAAGAAACCCGGTAGGTAACCATCTCTACACAGGATGTGAAGAGAACCCTCCGGAACTCAGGTAATCACAAGGAAATGTGTCCATACCTGTTTTAGCCGACTCGTCGAATGGGGTAACCGGAATAGGAGTTAGTCATGATCCGTTCAATCGAGTTCCAAAATAAATTCAAATCCCTCTTCGAAACCGAAAAGAAAAAACTGCTCTTCAGTAGTAAAGTTGCTAGCGAACAGTTTTCCGTACAAGCCGACGATCTGATGGATGAAGTCGACTTTACTTCTTTCGAAATCGAAAACCAGATGCGCATGCGCCTCCGGAACCGCGAGGCCCTGTACCTCAAGAAAATCGACGAAGCTCTCGAGCGTATCTCGGCTGGTGTTTTCGGACTTTGCGATAAGTGCGAAGAAGACATCGAGATGAAACGCCTCGAAGCTCGGCCAACGACTACGCTCTGCGTATCGTGCAAGGAAACCGAAGAGCGCAGCGAAAAACTGCACATCGACGGTCACCAGCATAAGAGCTTAGGCAAAACCATCCGGTTCGCTTAATCACGCCACTTTGGTCTGTCCGTCATGGATGACAGGTAGACCCACATGGATGTGAAAAACTCATACGCACGCAAGGACGGGTGAAAACTGGGTCATCAGAAAACTGTCACAAAGGGGACGTTGGGGCAGAAATTATCGGATGATCTTGTAGGTCGCTGCCTTCTTCGGAGGTGTTAAGCCCACTTCCGGCACTCAAAGTAAGGCGCGCCAAATAAAAGATCCGCCGAACGTAAGGGACGACGTTCGGCGGATCTACTTTTTTAGTGAATAGGCGCGATCAGTTATTCGGTCTTCGACTCTTCTGCATGTTCGGAAGAGTGTTCAGGCGCGGCCCCTTCGGCGTGGTGAGTTGTTTCGTGCGCCATAAAGTGCGTTTGAAACTCATACAGTCCGAAGAACATTACGCCGAGCGCGGTAACGACACCAATCGTAATGTCGAAAACATCGTTCTTGAAGATGTACCCGACAAATCCCATCCCAAAAATAAAGATTCCGGCCGTGATGTAAACCGGGTTCCCTGCCGTAACTACGGCAAAGAGTCCGAATAAGGTCAGGAGTACGCCGAGGGCTAAAGTAAAAGTACTCGGCTGAATACGACTCGTATTTTCAGTGGTCATAGAGTTTACGCGTATTTCTTGGAAAACGATTCACCTTGCGACTTATGAATGAGTCCGGCCGCGGTGTGGATTTCACGACGTTCTTGCTCTTCCTTACAGGAAACGCAGAGGTTAGCCGTCGGGCGTGCCTCGAGTCGTTTTAGGCCGATATCTTCTTCGCAAAGATCACAGAGCCCAAAAATTCCATCGTCGATCCGTCGGAGAGCATCGTCGACCTTTTTCAGGTAAAGGGTTTCACGATTACAGAGCCGCATCCGCATAGACTGTTCCATGTCGGTCGTGGCCTGGTCGATTTCGTCGAAACGATCATCGGCATTTACGCTGAATTCGTCACGCAAGATTTTATCCGCGAAGAGTAACTTCCTTTTCTCTCCCTCGAACATTTTCTTAAAGCGATTCAGGGTTTCTTTTCTCATGGTTTTTCTCCCCCCTTGAGTTCTCGGATTACCCATTGGGTAATCGATTGTAGCGTTTCCATCACGCCATCTCCCCGACTCGCCACCGCCTCGAACGACGGTTTGCGACTCGGATTGAAAGTTTGCTCGAGCTCCTTAATGGGAAGGGCACTCGGTAAATCACGTTTATTATACTGAAAAATCATCGGCAGTTTATTGGGGTCGTATCCTTGGCGTTCGAGATTCCGATTTAAAATTTCAAAACTTTCTAAATTCGCTTCCATGCGCTCCGCTTGGCTATCGACGACAAAAACCACACCGTCGACACCCTTGAGAATAAACTGCTGGGAGATCTCGTAAAAAGTCTGCCCAGGAATTGTGTATAGATGAAAGCGTGTCTTATAGCCGCGAACATCGCCGACTCCAAGGGGCAGGAAGTCAAAGAAGAGCGTTCTTTCATTTTCACTGTTGCCGGCGAAAAATTTTCCGCGGAGATCCTGCGCCGTCTGTTCGTAAATGAACTGAACGTTAGTCGTCTTGCCCGAAAGGCCAGTGCCGACGTAGACGATCTTACAGTTCACTTCTTTCGTGGAGTAGTTAATGAAACTCACGACTTAACGCATCTCCATGCGATTTTCGATCGCTTTACCGATCGTCTGTCGATCCGTGTACTCCAGCTGTCCACCCATCGGAATTCCGTGGGCGAGCTGGGTCACGCGGATACCGAGAGGACGAATCAAGCGAGTTAAATAAAGTGATGTCGCATCGCCTTCGACGCTCGGATTCATCGCGAGAATCACCTCGCTCACCGGCGCGGAAGCGGTCCGCAGGCGCTCGATCAGTTCTCGAATCTTCAGCTCGTCGGGCCCAATTCCGTCGAGCGGTGAGAGCGCTCCGTGAAGCACGTGGTAGGCCCCTCGGAAGGTGCCCGCCATCTCTACGGAGTTCATATCGCTCGGGCGCTCGACGACGCAAATAATCGCGCGGTCGCGGTTTGTATCCGCGCACGTACGACAGGGATTAATATCCGTGAAAGTGAAACACGTTTCGCAGAGTCCGACTTTTTGTTTCGCCGCGACGAGTGATTCGGCGAGTGACCGCGCGTACGTCTCGTCTTGTTTAAGGACGAAATAGGCGAGGCGGGTAGCCGTTTTTTCACCGATTCCCGGAAGTTTCGACAGTTCGAAAATAAGTTTAGAGACCGGATCTCTTTTTGCATTTTCGTTATTCACGTTTTCGCTCTCCCGGGTCTGAGTTTTCGGAACTGAGAAGTTCAATCGGTCCGAGTTCGCCACCGAACAGGGCGCGTGCTTCGGCGATTAATGGATGATTCGTTACGGCGCTCTTCGCGTTCTTCTCGCGATTCTCGAAATCCTTCTCGCGTTTTTCTGCGGAGCTCAGGAGCCCGGTCTCTTTCACCTCGACCGTGAGGCGTTTTGCGTACCCGAAATACTCGAGGGTGAACTTCTGCAGCTCACCGAGCGCAGCGGCACTCGTCAGGAGTGCCTGGTAAAGATTCGCATTCTGCGGAGAGTAGACGATAATGAAATCATCTTCGGGACTGCCCGGAAATTTTTCACAAACCGCGTTCTCGAGCGCGTTCGCC
>JANXTV010000333.1 GCA_025352185.1 Oligoflexia bacterium | reverse complement strand
TTGGACACAGAGGTCCTTCAGCTGGACGAGGTGATTAGAGAGTACGGGGCCCCGAACCGAAACTTTTCTTCGCTCGGAACCGCGGCGAAGATCCCATTCTCCATTCGAAGACATGATCGAAAAAAGAAGGCACGCATGTTTCTTTAAATCCTCGAGCCGTTTTAACGGCAGCGATCGTTTGAGGTACTTCGGAGATGCAAAAAGACGAAACTCGCTCTCGCCGACCTTCCTCGCCTTGAGGGATGAGTCTTCTAGAGTTCCCGCACGTATCGCAACGTCGACGCCGTCCCGGACGAGGTCGATGACGTCGTCCGTGAGGATCATTTCGATTTCTATTCCGGGATAGAGGGCGGAAAAGCGAGTAACGAGCGTCGTCAGCTGGAGAGTTCCCATTTCGACGGGTGCGGTTACGCGGATGCGCCCTTGCGCCTCACTCTGGGATTGGCTCGCTTCAGCTTCCGCACTTTGCAGTCCTTCCAGGGCGCGCGAACAGCGGTCGTAGTAAGATTTCCCCGCTTCGGTGACCCGGAGCTGGCGAGTGGTCCGAGTGAGTAGAGTCACGCCCAGGCGAGTTTCTAAGTTCCGAAGTTTCGTGCTGACCGTGGACTTCGGGAGTTCGAGGGCCTTCGCGGCTGCGGAAAACGATCCCAGCTGAACTACCTTTGCAAAAATCCAAATTTCGTTCAGATCCATAAAACTTTTTTAATCCTTTTAAGCGGGGAGAGGCGACGCAAGGCTATTGTTCAATAGAGCGAACAATAAATACATATAATACTACCTAGTGAACAACCAAAAACCTGCGTAGGATCATCGTATACCGAGTGGAGAAAATTTCGAGTGGCTGCAGATGCCCACGGACCCCGAAGTCTTCATCGGTGAATGCGAAACGAATTTTAACTGTTTTAGAAAGAAGAATTCATATGTTTAAGACTACTGAAAAATTAAACTTGTCCCGCGTTGCGACCGCCTTCGCCGTCGCCCTTCCTCTGCTCGCCGGAAGTGCATTCGCGGAAAAGAAAGAATCGAAACCCAAGGCCGCGAAGTCGGCTAAATCGAAAGACGAAAAAATTTCGTTCGACCCCGCCGCCTCCGTCGTGAAGTGGGAAGGGAAGAAAGTGACCGGTCAGCATGACGGTACGATTGGGATCAAAAAAGGAGAGGTCACCTTCGCCGGTAAAGAACTTAAGTCCGGTGAAGTCGAACTCGATATGAACTCGATTGTCGACGTGGACCTGAAAGACGCCGAATATAATAAGAAGTTGATCACTCACTTAAAATCGGAAGACTTTTTCGACGTCGCGAAGTTTCCGACGGCCGTTTTGAAAATTAAGAATTCGAAGTCCGTAGAAGGTTTGGTCGGTCCGACTTTTGAAATTACGGCCGACCTGACCATTAAAGGAAAGACGAACGAAATTAAATTCCCGGCCGTCATTCAAACGAAAGACGGGAAGACGACCGCGACTGCGAACATCGCCATCGATCGCACGAAATGGGACATCAAATAGGGCTCGGGTAAATTCTTTAAAGGCCTAGGCGATAAGGTGATTAACGACGAATTCAAACTCGACGTCGCCCTGGCCTCGAAGTAACGCCTTTCGGACGGCGTCTACCTGCCTCGCACCCTGAACCACTCCACTCGGTGAAGCGGTCCGAAAGCGAAAGCCCCCGTGAGTTTATTCTTGCGGGGGCTTTATCATTTTTACGATGCGATCGAGCCACGAGACCCCTTGGTCGACGGCGGTGAGGGCGAGATTTTCCAGAGTGGTGCTGATTTTTTGCGATAGATTTTTCATAAGGATCCCGCGAGGGACTTCTATTTTCTCTCTTCCCGGAGAGAAAAACACCCGTCAGGAGAGTGTCCGGTATCCCGGACGGAACCAGTCGGACAGCTTCCGGCGCCGCATCCAGACCGGTTTGCTCCGGAGGAAAATGCGGCGGTGGATTGACGCTCACACCGAAAAGCGCAGCGCGTTAAGTTACGCGCTGTCGATGCTTAAACGGTTGGGAGAAGGCCTAAACACCCGCCTGGGTGGACCTAGAATGCGAAGTGCTTGATGCCGCCATCCTCGTCGATGGTGGAAGGGACGAAGTTACGCTTACGCGCCGTTCCTCGAGAGTCTTGCTCGACTTCTTCCGCGGATTTGAACTGGATGCGCGCTGGGCTAGTCGCGCTTCCCGAAGTGCCCGCCGGAGTGCCCGAGGAGGGGAATTCCGACGCACTTTTACGACCGTAAGTTTTTGCGGGCTCTTCGACCGGAGTGTCCGCGAGCTTAGGGGCGTCTGCTTCCCCGAGTGCCGGATGGTAGTCGGGATAGAGCTGGACCGGTTCGGACGCGAGGGCGAAGATCTCGACCCCCGAGTTCAGCGTGTTATTCGAGATGATAATCTTATCGTAATCGGTGGTGCTCGTATCTCGGTAAGTTTTAAATCCGTCCTTCATCGGGATGGAAAGGAGTGCCCGGCGAATGAGGGTGTAGGGGACGCCGTTGAAGGCATATTCAATCACCATCACGGGTTTGTCTTTCTTCGTGCGGTCGATTTTCATCCCGAGCGATTTCAAACTCTGCTTCGGATAGACGTGAATCTCGAGATTATTTTCCCATTCGATCACGTCGACTTTTTTCGCCGTAGCGCCGTGTCCGTCGAGTCGATCGTATTCCTTCGGCTCAAGCACTCTCCCTTTTTGTGCGACCGGTCCGGCCGCGAGTGCGGGAAGAATGAGTAGAAAAGCGAATACGGAAACGGTGCGACGCATAGTAAAGCTCCTCGGCTTCCGCGGGAGATGCCCACGGGGTTTACACCATCCTTTTCGGCATCTTTTCTCGAGTTCCGGATGCGTCAGGTTTGACCTACGGTCAGGGAGGCGCTAGGTTCCCGGGATGGCTGAAAAATTTGCGTTTTCAATGTATAAAGTTTCGAAAATTTATCCCCCGAATAAAACCGTCCTGCGCGACATTTCCCTGTCTTATTACTATGGCGCGAAAATTGGAATTCTCGGCCTCAACGGTGCCGGGAAATCTACCCTGCTGAAAATCATGGCGGGCGAAGAGAAAAATATCTCCGGAGATGCGAAAGCAAGCGAAGGAATTACCGTTGGTTACTTGAAGCAGGAGCCAGAACTCGACGACACGCAGACAGTACGCGAAAACGTCATGGGCGGTATGGGCGAAATCGTCGTCATGATGAAAAGGTTTGAGGAGATCTCGAATCTCTTTGCCGATCCCGATCTCGATCCTGATAAGATGGATAAATTGCTTGAGGAGCAGGCAAAAGTTCAGGAACGTATCGAAGCACTCGACGGTTGGGAACTCGACCGTAAGCTCGAGATTGCCATGGACGCCCTTCGACTTCCGCCGCCCGATGCGCCGGTAAAGAACCTTTCCGGCGGGGAACGAC
>JANXTV010000263.1 GCA_025352185.1 Oligoflexia bacterium | reverse complement strand
GGGAACCGTAAATCAGATAGGGCGAAAAGTGATGGAGCACTAAGTTAAGGGTGCTCAGGGTCGGCGCGGTTACCGGAGTGACCGCCGTCAGTCGCAGTTCCTTCCCGCCTTCTTCGGCCGTCATCGGCACGAGATCTTTAGTCAGAATGGGTTTCGCTAGATTTACCGTGAGGGAGACCGGCTTTAGAAACTCGGTTCCTTCGGGTTCCATTTGGACGCCGAGCGTGGGAATCGATGCTTTCAGTTTCGGCTGCACGAAAGAGGCGATCGCCGTCATTTTTATCGTGGTGTCTTTTTCTAGGGCCCCCGGTGGAATCGTGAGCGTAAAGACATTTCCCGTCGAAACGGTGAGAGAGAGTGTCCCGCCTTCCGCGGCTTTGATGGCGGTGCTTTTCGATTTCGCGGCGTCGAGTTTTATCTCCGCGCCAAGCGGAGCGGCCGGAAGTTTCAAGTAGTCGACGAGGGACTGATTTGGAAAGGCATGCGCCGAGAACGAGGTTAAAGCGAGTAACGTGAGTGAGTAGATCAGGCGCATAGGGAGTCCTTTTCGAATAGAGATAGATGCCGCGTAGTTAGCAGGATGCGCCCACTACCGCGAATGAAATCCCGTTTTTAGGTGGCCCTAAACCACTGGTCGCGCGAGTTATCCGTGCCCGCGGGCCCGGATGAGCTCCGCCGCAATCGAAATCCCGATCTCCGCCGGATCATTCCGGTTATCGATGTCGATTCCCATCGGACATCGGACGTTCGCGACTCGTTCGGGGGAGATCCCAAGATCTCCGAGGTCCTTCCGGATTTTAATGCCTTTCACTTTACTTCCAATCGCGCCGACGTACGGGGGCGTGCCGCGTTTTAGAAGCGCCTCAAGCACCGGCAGATCGGTCGCGTGGCCGCGGGTCATGACCACGTAAGAGGCATCTTCGGGGAAATCGGCCACGCTCCCCGCAAGGTTTTCCGTAAGGACCTTCTTTAGTTTTTTCGAGTCCTTCGGCATGCGGTCTAGCCACTCGGGCCGGGTATCGACACAAATCACTTTCGCCCGCAGCATCAGGAGCTGGCGAACCAGCATCTGCGCAACGTGCCCCGCGCCGAATACGACGATGGTCCAAGTCGAGCCGACGAAGCGTTCGAAAAGAAACGAGACTTCACCGCCGCAGCTCATACCGACGTCGCGCTGGAGATTCCACGTGAGGAGCTCGGGCCCGGGGTTATCACCGGCAGCCGGCGCGAGATTAAGTATTTCACGGGAATAGGAAATCGCCTTCGCCTCGACTTTTCCGCCGCCGACGGTACCCCACTCGAGGCCGTCTTTCGAAACGATCGCTTTCGCACCCGGGTCCTGGGGAGCGTGCCCGCGCGTCCCGGCGAGGGTCACCACCACGAAGGGAATGCCGGCGGATTCGAGTTCGGAGGCTTTTTCAAAAAATGAGACCGCCTCCACTATTTTTTCGCCTTCTTCGAAGCATTCCGCGTCTTCGCGGAAGATTTCTGAGTAGGTTTCGTGCGCTCACGAATGAGCGACGCCGCGGGCTTCGCTTCGTACGCGGTAAAAGCGCCGGGCGCGATCGCGCGCAGAATTCGTTCGCTCGTTGCGGGTATTTTTATGCGCGGAAATACGTTTTCACCCCGTGCGGATCGCACGGCGTCCCCAATCGCGGTCCAAGCCGAGATCGCGAGTAGCAGCGGCGGCTCACCGACGGCTTTCGTCCCGCGGACGTTAATCGTGTTTCCGAAGTTCTCGATGAGTTCGACGTTGAATTCCCGCGGAGTGTCCTGGATGCCCGGGATCTTATACGTACTCGGGCTATGGGAAAGGAGCTTTCCTCCGGGCGAATAAAAAAGATTTTCGGTCGTGACCCAGCCGAGGCCCTGGACGTAAGCACCCTGGACCTGCCCGATATCGAGGGCCTCGTTCACGGGGCGCCCCAGGTCCATCAGGATATCCGTACGGAGGACCTTCGTTTCGCCCGTGGTCGTGTCGATCGATACTTCGGTCGCGGCCGCACCTTGGGTGAA
Organism: Oligoflexia bacterium; assembly: GCA_025352185.1. Classification (GTDB taxonomy): domain Bacteria; phylum Bdellovibrionota; class UBA1018; order UBA1018; family UBA1018; genus JACMQW01. The sequence goes on along the minus strand of JANXTV010000263.1, from coordinate 6,065 downwards.
GTACATGAACGCATCGCCCTTACCGGTGAGCTTATTAAAATGGAGATTCGGGATTCGGTAGAATGCGTACTCCGAGAGGGACACCCGGTTTAAATAGGCTTCGACGACGAGGGACTTGAAATCGACCTTCGCGTCGGGTTTTCCGACGTGTGAGATCATCCCGTCTTGGAAAATAAAATCCCGCGCCGCTTCTTCCGCATGCGTGACTTCGACTTCCTCTTCGGTCCCGAGTCCCGCGGTGCGGGTGGCCCAGCGAGCTTCGGGTATCGAAAGGACGTGGCGAGCGACTTCGGCGAGCCGGCCTTTAATCTTTTTTGCGGCCATGAGTGCGGCCATGCCGTTTAAATCCGTCCCCGAGGATGCGGCGGTCGGCGAAGTATTCGCGTTTTTCTCGGTCGAGGTCGCCATCACCTGAACTTTACGGGGGTCGATGCCGAGTTCGTCGGCGACGATCATCGCGATGCGCGTATTCACACCCTGGCCCATTTCGGTAGCACCGGTCGATACCTGGAGCGTTCCGTCCCGGTGGACGATCACGAGCGCGTTCGCTTGGTTTAGAAAGCGCGTGGTAAAGGAAATGCCGAATTTAACGGGGGTGAGGGAGAGGCCCCGAATTTTCGGGAAACGTTCGGCAGAATTTTTAACGCCGCTCGGATGAGCAGACTTTACCGCGGCCCTTGCCGCCGCATTTGCCTTCGTGATTTCCTTCCGCCGGGCGACGTAGTTGCACTTCCGTTCGAGCTCCGCGAAAAGCTTCGGGAGCATGTTATTCTCGATCTTCTGTCCGTAGTGGGTCGTGTCGAAGCCCGGGCGGTACACGTTTAACTTACGAATCTCGAGAGCATCCTTCCCGAGCGTGGCGGCAATTTCTTCGATGATTTGCTCAATCATCGCGACCCCCTTCGGTCCGCCAAATCCGCGAAACGCGGTGTGCGGATGATAGTTCGTACGGCAGACCTGGCCCACGACGCGCATATTCGGAATAAAGTAGGCGTTATCGGAGTGGAGCATCGCGCGCTCCATGATCGAAGTCGAAAGATCGGCGTAAGCGCCGCCGTCGGAAAAAAGCTGGGCATCGAGGGCGAGGATTTTTCCCTCGTCGTCGAATCCGACGTTATAGAAGTTTTCGAACGGGTTTCGTTTCCCCGTCATGATCATATCGTCGTCTTTCGTAAGCGCGATTCGGGCGGGACGCTTAAGCCGGTGCGCGACGATTCCGGCGTAGGCCGCGAACCACGCCGCCTGTGATTCTTTTCCTCCGAAACCGCCGCCCATGCGCTTCACGATGCAGACGACATCCTTATAAGGGATGCCGATCGCGTGCGCCACGACGTGCTGGGTTTCGGTAGGGTGCTGGGAAGAGGAGTGGACTTCGACCGCGCCCTGCTCCTTCGGGTAAACGATCGACGCTTGGCTCTCGAGGTAAAAGTGGTCTTGGCCCTGGATCGCGACCGACCCTTCGAGCCGGTGCGGGGCAGCGGCGAGGGCGGACGTCACGTCTCCGCGTGCGATGGTGCGTTCGAACCCGATAAAGCTTTTTGCGGCCCGCGCTTCCTCGATCGAAAGGATCGGCGGCAGTTCCGAGTAGGTGATCCGCACGGCGCGGAGGCATGCCCGGAGGGATTCGAGGGTTTCCGCGGCGACGACGACGACCCCTTCGCCGACAAACCGTACGGTGTCGGCGGCTAAGAAGGGCTGATCTTGGAAGATCGTGCCCCAGTGCGCATGGGCGAAATCTTTCGCGAGGAACGCGCCGGCGAATCCGGGAGTTTTCTCAGCGAGCGAGAGGTCGATCTTCTTAATTTTCGCGTGCGCCTTTTCGCTAAAGACGACCCCGACTTGGAGTTCGTTCGCGAGCGCGGGCCGATCGTCGATGTATTCGCTTTCACCCGCTACGTGAGTGACCGCGGAATCATGTTGAAGCGATTTCATGCACGAGACTCCTCACGATGTTTTCGGCGAGCACCCGGCGGTAGATCGCACTCCCCCGCAGGTCCGAGAGGGGAGTGATCTCGCTCTGGATATGCCCGATCGATTCATCCCAGAGGCCCGGGCTCGGTAGTTTTCCCCGGAGGTGTTTTTCGGTCTCCCGTAAACGGAGGGGAGTCGCCGCGACGCCGCCGAGGGCGATTCGCGCTTCCGCGATCCTATTCTTCGGCCCGAACTTCATCCAAACCGCCGCGTTCACGCAGGAAATATCGAGATCTTTCCGCTGCGACGTTTTATAGAAGCGAAAATACTCGTTCTTTTTTGGGAGATCGAATTCGATTGCGGTGATGACTTCGCCCGCCTTCAGCGCAGTTTTTCGGTAACCAAGAAAGAAATCGCCGAGCGAAATCTTCCGCCGTTTCGGTTTTCCCGGAGTCGCGACTTCGAGAACCGCGCCGAGCGCGAGGAGAACCGGCGCGGTATCCCCAATCGGGGAAGCGGTGGCGATATTTCCCACGAGGGTCGCCGTGTTCTTAATCTGGGGAGAGGCGAAGAGATCGAGCACGGTCTCGAGTCCGGGCGAGGCTTTCTCTAGCGTGCGCCGAACGTTCGCGAGGGTCACCCGCGCGCCAAATCGCACCCTCGATTTCGAAGCCACGATTTTATAAAGTTCCGGGATCAGGTGGAGCGAGAGGAGCTGCGAGGGCGCGGCTTTCCCTTTATTATAGAGCACACCCAGATCCGTCGCCGCTCCGATGATGACGGAGTTCGGATTTTTCTTTCGGTACTTTAAGAGTTCAGAGGTGGTCGCCGGTGCGTAGAAAGTCATTCGCCCGAGGGTCGGGGAATCGTAAGCGATTTCAACCGAACCCTTTGCGGCCCCGGCGAGGTCGCGCACCTTCGCGGGGGTGAGGTAGCGAACGGCGTAAGTTTCCTTCGCGGGAATCGGTTTCGCTCCCGCTTCGACGGCGGCTTCGATGATAGGTTGGTAACCCGTACAACGACAAAGGTTTCCCGTCAGGTGATTCTTTGCCGTTTGGGCATCGATCGGTTTCCGTTTTTCAAGAAGCCACGTCATCGCCATCACGAAGCCGGGCGTGCAGTATCCGCACTGACTCCCGTGGCACTTCATCATCGCCTTCTGCGCCGGCGCGAGATCCTCGCCCTGCTTTAAACCCTCGACCGTGACGAGGTGGGCGCCGTCCATTTGCGCGACGAGCGCGATACAGGAGTTCATCGCGACGAAAGATTTTCCGTCCTCGGATTTTAAAATCGTACAAGCGCCGCAGTCGCCCTCCGCGCAGACGATCTTCGTTCCGGTCAGGTTGCGCGTGAAGCGGAGGTACTCCGCGAGCGTTTGGAATGCGTGCGCACCCGTGGCGTCGTGGCGGGTGCCATTTAAAGTGAAAGAGACCGAAGTGCGGGACATCCCGAGACATTAGAAGGGGACCCCGGGGGAGTCAACCGAGGGGGCGGTGACGTAAAATCGGGCTAGTAAGCTCGCCTTTTCACGGGCTCGGATTAAATCCCGAATTTCTAGTTGCGATCTATGCCGCAATGCGCTAGAGATCGGTCCATGAAAAATTTATTCGCACTGATGGCTCTTTTACTTTCGTTCAATGGGTTTGCAGTCGAGTGTCCGGTACAGTTCGGCACCGACGATTATATGGATAAGGTGATGGCGGCGATCGAGAGTCAAACCACCTGTCGCGATGCGAGCGCGATGACCGAAGCGTGCGCGATGGGGTCCTCGATGGACGTCCAGTTCGTCAGTTCCGCCTTAAAACTTTGCTCGAAACGCGTGAATCGTTCGGCGACCGTTAAGAAAGCGGTCGAATCCGCGAACCGTCTCTGCACGAAGAAGTATGCGAAGTCGGAGGGGACGCTCGCCATGAGTGCCCGTTCGTTTTGCCTGCTCGAAATCACTGAACTTTACGACGGTTTACTTTCTCCCGCCGAACTCTAAGCTTTCGCGCAATTTTCATTTTTGACGGGCTGGCTGAATTTCTTCAGCTGGCCCGTTTTCATTTGTAGATGCGCCGTGACATGGCACGCCCTTCGCTAAATACCACTCGAGAAGTTTAACGGAGCGGCCCTAAGCCCAGAAAAAGGGTCGAAGCGGCTCCGAAAGTGAAGAAACCGAAGTGTCGAAAGGAGACTAGGTCTTTAACGGTAAAAAGATTGGAACTTGGATTCCTGGGGGCGGTCCTAAAAACCCTGAAAACCCTGATAAACCCTGAGACGAACAAGTGCCGTCCCTGGGAATTCAAGTTTCGAAAACGTGACGGGAAGGTGAATCTGGGGGCCCAGACTTTACCTTCCCGTTTTCGTTTTTTACGGGACGGGCTTCCGGGATAGCATTCGAGGATGAAATTTATTCTCCTCACCGCCGCCCTCCTTGTTTCCGTTTCGGCCTCGGCTGACTTTGAGCCCTGGTTGAAAGGTCCCTGCGCCGCCGACTTTAAAAAGTTTTGTAACGATTCACCGCCCGGCGAGGAGAGCGTACTCGACTGTTTTAAGGCCCACCAAAAAGAACTCTCTGCCGCCTGTCAGTTGAAGAGAAACGAACGGGTCCAAGCGCGGAAAAATATTTCGCCGCCGCCACGTCCCGGAAATTCAGACGGACTCGTCCCGGGCGATGAACCGCCTCCCGGTGCACCGCCGATCGTCGCGGCGAAAGCCGACTGCGCGGCCGATGTCGAAAAATTCTGTAAGCCTGGGAAAGACGGAAAGCCGGAAGGCGTGACATCGCCTCCGAAAGAGGGCGTACCCCCGAAAGATGGAGTCCCTCCGCCTCCTCCCGGACACGGCATCATGGGTGGCTCCGGCTCCGGACCCCGAGGATGTCTGCGCGATCACATGAAGGAACTCTCGCCCGCGTGCCGCGCGCATTTTGAGCGCGGAAATTCCATGCGTGAGGAAATGCGGAAGAAACTTCACGACCGGAAGCTCGGGAAACCGCCGGCAGAAAAGGTGGAGACGGAATAGTTCGGGCCTTTCAACTCGGCTCAACTCTGACCCGACACTTCTCTGGCTTTCTAGAGAACCCAGGCGGTATAGCGTTCGTAAAATGCGTCGGAGCTCTGCAGGAGTTCCATCCGTCCGTGAGTTGAAAAAGTCCAAGCGACGTTGGCATCGGAAGCAATCCACTGGGCTGACTCCGCAAAAATGGTTCTAATTTCCTCGGACGTGGGATGAGCCTGGTCTTTAATGAGTCGCTTCGCGAGTTCTACTAACTTCTTTTCGCCGTCGCGCATCCTCGACTCGGTAAATCGCATTAGGGCGGACCGATACCGAATGAATGCCTCTAGGTTTTTGGGTTCCGTGATGAATTCCTTCAGTCGCGGCAAGGACATTAGCGCGCCCCGCGGGTCGGTAAACTCGGTGCCGAGGAGATTTTTCGCAAAGCCGATGGGATCGCCTCGTTTTAAGGCGAGGTACGATTGGACGGGTCGATTTCCCTGCCCGTGGATCGCAAATTTTCCGTCGGGTCCGCGCACGATGACGCTCCAGTTTTCTATGGTCCAATCGCGGAGGTATCCCTGGAGGTGAGAATAAACTTCTCTACCCGCGGTCGAAATTCCTCCGCTTCGGCTCGCGCGTTCCGCAGTGTAGACGAGCGCGACTTGTCGACGAAAGCCTTGGACGTAATCCGGGTCGAGGAGCGCGACCAGATGGCTGAGGAGGTGATGGGGGTCGGTGATGGGAAGCAGTTTCTCCTTCAGCAGGAGTGCGTATACCGTTTCGTCGATGTACCCCGTTCCCGGGTCTACCCAAGTCGACGCCTTTTTTTTCAGGAGTCCCCGGCCCGCTAGTTCGTCACCCACTCGTTCGATATCCGCACTAAAGGCGGTTTTTATCCCGTCGGTATATTTCGCGAGCCAAGCGTCTAGCGCGTTTTTTAAGTGGGTCGGATCTTCACTTTCAGCCGCGGTAAGAATTTTCGCAAGCTCGGTTACCCGGAAGTCCCGCGTGGCGACGACGCCGATTCCCATTTGGAATGGGAAAGTGAGGTCACCTTTCTTTAAAACCGAGGGCGAAGGAAATCGAGAAGCGAGATTATGGGCCTCGATCGTCGCGTAAAGTGGTTTTTCGAGTCGTGAATAAAAGAGCCACGGGCATTCGGAATCTACGGC
>JANXTV010000244.1 GCA_025352185.1 Oligoflexia bacterium | reverse complement strand
CCCGTATTCTTCGACCGGAATATCGTTTGAGCTGCGGGTCTTATGGATTTCGGCGCGAATCGTTTCGCTGCCCGACCAGCCGTCGGCTAATCCGTCGGTCTTCTCGCCCTCTTCCGTTTCGATTCCTTCGCCCGAGTTCGGCGAATCGCCCTTCACCCACTCCACGGATTCACCCTTACGAAAACGCTCGACCAGCGCCTTCGATCGGGTCGGGAAAGCCATGTAGAGGAAGGAAGGTTCGCCGCGTAGGAAGAGACAGATGCAGACGCACCAGATCGGCTTCGCACCCGGCTTAAACTGCGAAATGAGGGTGTGGCGTTTATCCCCACTCGGCAGGCGCTGCTGCCAAACCTCGTCCGGTTCCTGAATCGTGATCCAGCGGAGGTGCGCGTACTGCTCACGCTCGTCGGGCGAAAGATCGTCCTTCGGGCGGAACTTAAAGTATTCCTTTTCGATCCCATCGATGTCGGATTGGAAGTGATTCGTAATGCATTCTTCCGAGCAGAAAACCCGGCCCACTTCTTCCTCGACGAAAAGCGCGCGGTCCTCGCCCTTTAAACCTTTTCCACATGCCGTACAGTGCTCCTGAGAAATATTCAGCGCGCTGACGTCACTTAAATTCGAAGGGCGCTTCGCCGGGGTCTCGCGAACCGACTCGCGGCCGGGCGCAGCAGATTTAGTCACCGGCTTTTTCGCCCGGCGTGGATGCTTCCTGCGTTCTAGAGCGCCCTTCTTGGTGCCTTTTTTCATACCCATAAATAGTGTCCGGGTTCTCCGCGGCTGAGTCAATTAAAGCATTCTTGGCGGTGGATCTTTGACGGAGGCATGGGCTTGCACCTTGACGCAAATCCACCTAACCTAGAGAGACAGAACCTCAGGATGAGATTCTGAATCCCAAGGAAGGGAGACGCATGATCTACATTACGGAAGACCAAGCGGCCCACGTGAAGTACCTGCTGGAGCAGGCGATCCAAGGAAACCATATCCTTTTCGACTCCCCGACTTTAAAGCGGATTCTCGAACTCCCCATCTCTACGGGCGACACCGAGAATCGCGGCGACGATTACGCGATCGAGCCGCACATCGAAAAGATCATGAGTCTTAAAAACTTAGCGGAGAAGCGCGCGTACCTTGAACGCCTCGATGCGAAGACTTTCGAAGGCGTGGTTCGTACTTACCTCAATATCGTGGAGAACACGCTTTTCGAGGCAAAGGGTACGGTTCACTAGTCGATGGAAGTCGACTCCTCCACCCGCATTTCGAACGCCCAGAGTGCCGCGAGTAGAGCGGAGCGCGAAGCCGCGGACCGGATTCAGGAATCTCAGAAAAAAGTCCGCCAGACCGCGAAGGAAGAAGAGAAACAGGTCGACCAAATCCGCGATCAGTACGACCGCCGCGGAGAAGTCGAGCGAGCGCGCGGCGAAAACTATATCGAGTCCGTGCGGAACCGCACCTACGAAAATCTCGCCGACATTCGCCAAAAGAGTGTGGCCGATAAGTCCCGAGTTTCCCGTACGTCCGAAAAAGAACTCCACGATCTCGAAGCCCACTACGGAGAAGCGACCGAGGACGCTCGACGTAAAGGCGAAGTAAAACTAAAGGAAGCGACGAAGCAAGGCTTCGCCGCCGAAAACGCCGAGAAACTCCGATATAACGAAGAACTCGCGCAGCTGAAGTCCGAATTCGACCAGACGAAGGCGCAGCTTAAATCCGAACGCGAGATGACCGAGACGGTCCTGACGAAAGCGACGCAGGAACACCGGAAAGAAGCCGAGGCAAAAACGCGCACCGAAATCGAGAACGCGGATCAACATTACCAGGACGTTTACGAAGGCGCGGTGAAGCAGAACCGCGATGCCCTCCAGGACGTGAACTGGCGCGCATCCCGCGAAGTCGAGCAGCTGAAACGCGAAACCGGGATGAAGCTCGATGCCTATGCCGACCAGAAATCCGACCCGTTCTACCGCATGGTGAATATCGATGCCTCGATTCGCGAGACGGACGACCAATTTATCCTCACGGCGAATATCCCCCCCCACGAGCGGGAAAAAATTAACATTAACATCCGTGGAAACGAACTCGTCGTATCCGGGAAACGGAAGAGTGAAGAAACTTTAGAAGCGAGCCCGGGACATACGATCCGGACGAACGCTTACCAAAGCTTCTCGGAGACTTTTCCCCTCTCTTGGCCGGTCGATCCGAAGTTTATGACTCGCGAATACGAAGGTGAACAGCTCGTCGTGCGGATTCCAAAACGTTCGACGTACGACGCTCCGAAACCGAAGCTAACCGCGGAACGTGCACGCCTTGAACGTCCGGTCTTCCCGAAGAGTCTGCCGACCGAACGCCAGCTCATCGCCGCGAATTCCGATGTCGATGAAACTGGAAACCCGAAGCCGGATTCCGAAATCCCACCGTCGAAGCGGAAACCCGGAAAAACAATCGGGTAAGTTCCCGGACGCTAAAAATTTCGCGGGCCCTATTCTCCGTGAGGAAAATAGAGCCCGACGATGCCCAGGGCACGTGCGCGCCCAAATCAAATTTTACTTATTCTTTCGAAAGATCTTCGATCTCTTTCAGCATGAAGCGCAGACGCTCGTGGAGGTTCTGCAGGCTGCGAAGATTATCGCGAAGTCCATCGATCGCTTCCCGGCGGGTCGGATCGACCTTACGGGAGCGGGAGGCCGGAGCCGGGTTTAAACGTTTACCGAGCAACGAAGGCGGCTCGTGCCGAGCGACGCGTAATCCGATGACACCCGGGGCGAGTTCGTCGGCCTTAATGATCTTACCGGTGACGATGCCTCGTTCCGAGATCGCGGCGCTGGCGACCGAGACCGGTGCGGAAGCGCTCGCTATCGGCGCGACGGTCGCCGCAATCGGCTCAGGAATGACGGCTTCTTTCGCCGCGACTTTTCCTTTTTGGTAAAGTTGGTAAAGATTCGAATAAACAAAAGTATGCTTCTGAGATGGGTCACGGGTAGCCGACATCGAAAACTCCTTCATCCACGGGGTACTCTACTGGGTTGTTAGCGCTCAGCCCTGGAACGACCTGTCCCGGTGCTGCGGCCAACTTCCGTCTCACAGGCTTAACTAAAGCAACCGGGATGCCAGTCTCGGGGACCCGCGAGGAAAGAAATAAGGCTATGTTTTCAAGGGTTTTAGGCGGGTGTTCCTCGCCCGGGGTGTCTAATGATTAGACGAGTGTTTTTTCGCGAGTGTCTCTTACGACACTGTTCAACGGAGGCGACGCACGCAGGAGGCGAAGCTCACTTCGCTGGACTAGCTCTACTCTTTAAAAGTGAGTTTCGTCTCGCAGGAGTAATCGTTACCCACTTCTTTACACGTCGGTACGGTAGCGGCGATCAGGCGGTCAACCTGGATCTCCTGATTCAGTCCGCCTTCACGGAGCATCTCGGAGGCGCGCTCCGTGGCGTCTTCCGCGCTTACGGCGAGGACCTTAAAGTGAACGCTGGCCGGTTCACGCGAATCGGCGAACGTAGAAGAGAGTCCCGCACCCACGGCAAATCCCGCGAGCAGCCAGAGTACCTTTTTCATCAGCTTTAACTTGAACATAGCTCTCTCTCCATCCACTTCCACACAGGTTTTAACGAAAACGACTTCCGCGAGCCTATGAGCGAAGAGTGTGCCAGGCGAAAAGAGCTCCATTTCAAGCCTAGTTCACGAAGAGATTGCGAACGTGTCTAACGAATAGGCGCACGTCGACTTTTTTCGGACGGTGTGGAGACTTTTTTCGAACCCATTCGACGTTCGAAAGTTAAATGACCAGCCCGTTCTCTACCAAGAGAACGAAACCCGAAATACGGCCAAAACCAAGAATGACGCATAGCGTTATCATCGGTATATTCCGGGATATGAAATTCCCTTCACTCACCCTACTGCTGGTCACCCTCCTTTCGGCGCTACCCATTTCCGCGAACGCGGCGGGATACGATCCCATCTCCCTCGAAAAGGCTCAAGACGCCTTTCGAACGGCAAAAACCGCGCACGACGGAACGGAAGTCTCATTGAATGAGGAAAAATCAAAAGTTGAGTCGACCTACGCTCCGAAAATATCGGGGAAGCAATCTGAACTCTCGGGCTGCACGACCTACGAATGTGCGAGCCTGAAGAAGACTGAACTCGAGACCCTGAAGAATGAAGCGAAAGCTGCCTTCAGCGGAATCGACCGAAAGCGTTACCTGAACGGTCGCGATCTTTCCACGACGGCTGAGATGCTCGTGCACTCGGC
>JANXTV010000238.1 GCA_025352185.1 Oligoflexia bacterium | reverse complement strand
TGCACTCGACAGCCCTTTAGGGCTGACACCCTTCTCGGCCATCATGGCCTCGAAGTCCTGCCTGATCCAATTCGCGAATATGAATTCCAATTCCCGGGGCCCGAGCGGACGTACGCCCGGATACTAATGCCCGCGGATGGACCTGCGCGATTTGCGAGACCCGATCAATCTTGTGCGTATTCGGCGTAGCGGAGTGGTCGAACTTAACCATGCGGTTGTTATAGCGAAGAATTCCGAGGCACCTTAGAAGGGGAAAAACTTAGATTAACGAGCGGCAGTATTTAATCCATCTCTCTTCGTAATCCGATGACGAGAGAATTCGTTTCGAAAGGTCTTGGAGGCTTCGAACTCCTTCGGACGGACCTTGTCGGTGAATGATCTCGTATAACTTCCACTCATCGGGATTGATCGCATTTAAAATCTCTCCCCGTATGTCGAGGGCGCCGCGCTCGTAGGCGACCCACGCCCTTGAATGACCATCGATGAGCGCCCAGGTGTCGTCGATTCGCGCGATTAAAACCGGAGGCAGGCGATCTTGTTCGCCACTATCCCAAGCTTCACGGATTCGTCGTACCTTCTCCAGATTGAGGTACCAGTTGTTGGGCCTGAGTATACCGAGGAGATATCGCTCCGTCATAAAGCAGAAATAGCATGTTTGGCGCGTTTCATGCGGTCCCATTTTCTTATGAACCATTCCCCGAAGCTTCTCGAAAACATCGATTCGAAGATTTATCTCATTCGCGGCGAAAAGGTTATGCTCGATCACGATCTCGCCGAGTTATACGAAGTCCCCACCATGCGGCTGAATGAACAGGTCCGGAGAAATGCGAAACGTTTTCCAGCTGATTTCATGTTTCCCCTATCAGATCATGAGGTTGCCATCTTGAAATCGCAATTTGCGATATCAAGTGGTGGATGGGGCGGGCGTCGGTCCCCGCCCTTGGCTTTCACCGAACAGGGCGTAGCGATGCTATCCGCTGTGCTGAAGAGTGACCGCGCCATCGACGTCAATATCGCGATTATGCGGACATTCGTTCGAATGCGTGAAGTTTTGAATTCGAGCACACGGTTCGAAAAGCAGATCGCAGTTCTTGAAGCGAAGTACGACCATAAGTTTAAGATCATCTTTACCGCGATTCGAAAGTTGATGTCTGAGCAAGCTATTCCGAGGAAGCGAGTCATTGGGCTCAGCAAGAAGGACATTTGACTCTAGTTTCGTAGTCGAGCATTGCGCGCAGGACTAAATAAAATCAATGCGACCCGGAAAACCGAACAAGTTTTCCGAGCCGCATTGATTTTAAACCGAAGGTATTCGGCGCGGCCGATACCGAAATTTAGTCCCTACCACCCCAAAACTCTTACCGCACCCGTCCCCGAAAACTCTGCCATCTCACCCCACCTGAACGACTAAATTTTCCGCAGCCCCGTTCCGTTTTCGACCGGGGTGGGTGAATTCTCGTAACTGGCCCCGAATAAAAGACAGTGGGATATGCGAATTCGCACAGGCAGGAGCCGATAGGTGCGAAAGGGCACGATGCCCGGTGAGCCATATCCCCCTGTCTTTTATTCGGGGGTCTTTACGAAGTTTTTCCCCCAACCCCCACCGTCAAAAACCAAACGCGAACTAGGAAGAATTTAGTCATTCAGGAGGGGTGGGTCCTTTCCGATACGCTATCTGGAAAGGAAATACGCGCATGTCTGAACGTAATACGAACACCCCTGAGCATCAGGTTATCGATCTAAACGAGGTTCGCACTCAGCGACTCGAGGAAAAGCGTCGGAAGACGGAGCGGGTTTTCATGAACCAGTTCCTCGGCGTTTACTGCATGACGGGAAGCAATTCCATGCACCAGATCGAAATCGTCGATGTCTCGGACGAAGGTCTCGGATTCCAGGTTCCGTTTAATGCGGATAAAGAATCACCGATCACCGAAAAGAATTTCCCGATCCGACTCTACTTTAACCAAGAGTCGTTTCTTCAGGTCCACGTGACCATCCAAAACGAGCGAATGGCGATCCAAAACGGAACTCGCTATACGCGCTATGGATGCGCCGTCGACCCGACGACTTCGACGTTTGCCGCTTACCAAGCGTTTGTGAAATTCCTGCAGATTTACGGGGAAGTTTCCCAAAAAGATAAAGGCGACGTAAACGTCTTCTTCGTCTAGCCGACTAATCGGCTTCCGGCTCGGTCTGGGAATCTTCGGCGGCTTCAAGCGGAAGGTCCTTCACCGACCGAGTCTTGGGTTCTTCACTCAGAAGATCCAGGTACTCATTCGGAGGCAGTGATCCGATCCGGCGGTAGAGAAGCGCGTTCTCGCCCGTAGGTTCCTCGGTAGGTGCATCGATAATTCCCGGACGGCGGTTTCCCTTGAAGGGGAGATCGCCGTTCTCCGTTTTAGCTGCCAGTTCGGAATTCGAGTCCGCGACCGAGGATTGTTCGGCGGCGATTCCGAGGCTAAGTGCGGCGAGGAGAAATCCGAGGATTAGGTAAGGAGTGTAATAACGCTTCGACATCCGTGCCTCCGTTTGCCTGAATCCAACCGTGGAAACAAGCGATGCTGCACCTAGTCTAACGAAGATTTAGGTAAAGGCAAATAGCGGGGGGGATTAGGCGGCCGATTTTTTACCCGCAGACACCCGCCGGGCGGGCTTTCCGAGCCATTCGGAAAGAATAAACGCCGCTTTCGCGGGTTCCTGGGTGGCGAGGGTGATCGACTTTTGACGAAAAAGGTCCAGCTCCGCACGCAGGACCTGGGGGTCCTTCGAGCGAAGCTGGGTGGTCGTTGGGAAATGGGGTTTAGTCTTAGGCGACTTCATTAAAAGTTTCGGGCGCTTCGACGAGGACTTTTTCAATTGCGATTTCGTCGTTTGCGGCCTGGTTAATTTCTGCCTGGCTCACGGAGCCCATGAAAACTTCGTCACCGAGGAGAGAGAAGGCGTACCAACGATCACCCATCTTTTGATAAAGGACGTCGACCGTTTTCGTCGTTTCGTCGCTGTTATTAAGGTTCTGGATCTTGATCGTATTGTTAGCAGCCATTCGAGTACCCTCCTGGTTTCCGAGTTGGTGTCAGTGCATCCTGACAGAGTACTTATCGGAGGGGTGAAGGCCTTTTTAACGGGAAACGTTTGCCGGTTTCGCTTTTTTTCGCGGAAAAAACGCAGGAATTACGGGGTTACGACAAAACTGCCTAGCAGGGCAGGGTCGTACTGATCCTTAAACGCATACGTTCCGGTCACGGTGGGTGCGAAAGCGTGCGTCCGGTATGCATTTCGGTCACCCGGATCAAACACGGGGCTATCCGGAATGCCGGGAGTACCGACCGCGACGATCTGGTGCCTGAGCGTCGGACCGACGTAGTGAATGAAAATCGTTTTTCCAAGTGAGAACGTACAAACGAGCGGAGCATTCCGCGCGAGGATTTCTCCGTCGGTGCCGCCGCAATTACAGAGTCGCTGAACGTAGGAATCATAGACCGCGATTTCGACCTGATTCGGCTCACAGGTGACACCCGGAGTTTTCGCCGTGCTCAGCGGATCGCAATTAGCCCCCATCGCCGAGAGAGCGAGGGCGAGAATAGCAAGATAATGGAGTGGATTCTTCACAGACCCCACTGTAACCGAAGAAAGAACGAGAGAGGAACTGACTTTATGGACTGGGAAAAGATCTTCGAGGCGAAGGTGAGAGATGTGGCAGCTATGGAAGCGGCGCATTCAGGCGGCCGGATTGATCCTGCGCACGACCACGCCCATTTCCTCCGCGTCGTCACGACGGCTAAGCGGCTCGCTACTTCGGAAAAGGCGAATCTCGAAGTCGTAGTCCCGGCGGGCTGGCTCCACGATCTCGTGAACGTGCCGAAGGATGATCCTCGGCGTTCGATCGCCTCGAAGTTATCGGGTGAAGCGGCGCTAAAATTTCTCCGGGAAGTTGGTTACCCGGAAATCCACTTCGAAGCCATTCGTCACGCGATCGAAGCGCATAGTTTCTCGGCGAAGATCGAAGCGAAGACGGTCGAG
>JANXTV010000211.1 GCA_025352185.1 Oligoflexia bacterium | reverse complement strand
TCGGATCTCATTAACGACATGCGCGGCATGCCGGCTCCGGCGAAAGCGACCGCTTCCCAGAAAGCCGAACAGTCAAGCCTCGTGGCGAGCCTCGTTCAGCCGCTAGTTCTGAAGTCTCGGAAAATCCGCGACCTCGCGGTCTCCCTCAGTCTGAAGGAAAAACAGGGTCTGGATCCGGATTCGACCGATCGCCTCTGGGATCATTCGGTCGCGGCTACCGTGTGGGAAAAAGCAATTAAAGAGGAAAACTGGAGTCGGGTCTCCTTCCTTTCAAACGAAGTCACTGACCTGAAGAATGTTCCATCGGGTTGGGCGAAAGCCGCTCGAGCCGCATCGCTGGCTACCGCCGGCGCGGCCGCGGAAGCAAAAATCGTTTTTGGTGATGCATGCCGGGATACCTCCGGGTCGAAATCACTTCGCGCCGTGTGCGCGAAAGGTAGGGGATGATTATGAAAACGAATCTGAAACTATTCGTTATGCTCGTTTCTTGCGTCACGATGGGTGCCCAGGCAGCATCCGTAAATCACAGCCCGAAGCACGCTTCGAAGCAAAGCCGCTCGAAATTCACCCGCACTTCGGCTCGCGTGAAGCCCGCTCGTCATTCGGCTCTTGGGGACGCGATGCGGCCGCAGAAATCTCTCGAGTTCGATGGCCGCACGATCGAGTCCCTGCACGGCGGAAAATACGATTCTTTTACCCATCTGGATGATGGCACCGGAGCGAATAGCTCCCGAAAACTGTACAGTTTGCCCCGCGATTTTTCGAATCGTGTGGCCGATGAAGGAACCGAAATGAGGTATCGCCCATGATTACCCGTAATTATTTAGTGAAGTTAAGTGCCGGTGAATCCGACTCGTCCCGAGTCTGGAACTCTCGCAAGCCCCTGACGGTCGGTCACCCGATGCGTTGGGTGATGGAACAAGAAGAAGGCGGAATCCGAATCCGTGGCGAAAACTACGAACACTTCGTGAAGCATTCCGATATCGATTCGACCGTTTCCCTGGTTCTCGGAGCGACTCCGAAGGCGAAAGACGGCTTACGCCTGGAACTGCGTCCCGTAGGAACCGTCGTCGCCGCTACGGCCGCGACCGAAACGACCGGGAATGCCCTCCGCATTTTCACCTCGAAAGATACTTGGACCCAGGACTCCCACGAAGTGGGGAAGTCGTTCGTCGCCGTCGTGGAAGGGCGTAAAGTATTCAAGATGAAGGGGAGTATCTCCGGAATCTACGCGAAACACGATTTCGTGGAAGTGACCGCGCTCGTCGAAGGACTGAAGTTTGGAACCGCGATGAAGAAAGGGGAGACCCGCCGGGTTCCTTTCTTTGAGATCGTGGGTATGGCGCTCGTTTACGGAGATACGAGCTGGAAGCTTGCCGCATTCACGAAAGACTCTTCCGCAAAACCTTTCGCGACCGGAGCCGCTTCCGACGCCGAATCCGAACTCTTTAAGAAGACTTTGAAGGGCGCCGCGGCTGCGATGCTCGTCGCAAGTCTGATCGCATTCTTTATTCCGAGTGAACCGGTCGTGGCGAAGAAGGACGAAAAAGTCCGCATTCTACTCACGGCGAAGAAGAAAATCTCCCACGGCCTGATGACGGCCGCTCCGACCGGAGACCCGAAAGCTCGGGATACTTCGATCGGTAAAAAAGGAATCGCGAAAAACGCCGGTAAAAAAGGCACCCGTACGGCGGCGACGAAAAAAGTCGCGCCGAGCGGTAAACAGGTAGCGGCCCATGCGCAGGCGAAAATGGCGACCCCGAAAAAGGTTGCGATGAAGTCGCCGGCGAAGGCTCCGTCTAAGTCTGCTTCCGCGAAAGCGGCGCCATCCCGTATGGCGAAGGCTCTAGCGAAACCATCCCGGGCTAAACCGGTCGTGGCTTCCCGTCCCGCTCCGATTCAGCATTCGGATCTGTTTAAAACGTTTGCCTCTTCTTCCTTCCGTAAAACGGCCCGGAGCCTCGTGGCCGGAAACGTAGCCGGTAGTGGAAAAGGCGCGTCGGATTCTGCAGCCGAAGCTCGTAGTTTAGGAACGTCCGGTGGATCTGGCCGGGGTGACTTAGGCGGTACCGGCGGAGTTTCGACCCGCAGTGCTTCCGTCTCCGGCTTCGGTGGCGGTGGTTTCGGCGATGGCGACGGTGGACCGGGTAGTGCCGGTGCCGGATACGGCCGGGGTTCGAATTCTAAAGTTTCCGGTCAGGGTAAATCTTTCGTGAGCATGGATACGGGCGCGTCGGAAGTCGACGAAGGCTTAACGCGAGACCAAGTCGGTCGCGTGATCCACGCCCACTTTAACGAAATCCGTTATTGCTACGAAGCGGCTACGCTTCGGAACCCAAGTGTCGCGGGCACCGTGACGATGAAGTTCTCCGTGAACGCTCCCGGCGATGTCGTCGGGGCCGGTATCGGAAGTTCGACGGCGGGAGATCGCCGATTCCACGATTGTATTGTTTCCCACCTGAAGGGGTGGAAATTCCCGAAACCGCGCGGGGGCGCGGTCGTCGCGGTGGCTTATCCGATTATGGTTAAGAGCTTAACGAGGTAATGAAGATGAAAAATCTAAATCGTCTTCTATTATTGAGTTTTGCTCTCACCGTAGTGACGGGTGCCACCGCATTCGCGGCGCCGGGAGCCGGTAAAAAAGCTCCGACTCCTCGGGATGTCGAGGTCGATACCGTAAAGGAAGCCTATTGGAACCGGAGTTCCGATGGTGAAATCGAAGTGGTTCAAAACCGTATGTTTTCGAAAAAACACCGGCTCACCCTTCAGATCGCCGCCGGAACCTCGAGTACGGATCCGTTTCTCGACGTGAAGTCGCTCAGCGGAGCCCTCGGATTCCATTTCTCGGAAACCCTCGGTGTGAATGCGATTTATAAAAAATACATCGTCTCGAATTCGAGTTACCTGAACGAGCTCCAGTCGGGGCTCATCACGGGAGCGAATTCCACTGCGAATACGAATAAACCGAACGCGTTTTACGGCGGCGAGATCGAATACAGCCCACTTTACGGGAAGATCTCACTTTCCGGATCGAGCATCGTTCACTACGACGCCCACCTCCTTTTCGGAGCGGGGATCACCGATACCGAGTCTGGGAAATATTTTACCCCGTCGGTAGGTTTCGGTCCCCAGTTCTACCTGGGTTCCGGACTCGCGCTGCGGCTCGATTACCGACTCGCGGTCTATAAAGAAACCATTCCGGAAAAGGTTCTCCTCTCGCGTCCGAACGCTGGAGAACGAACTAATTTTAATCACCAAATCGCGCTGGGCGTAGAGGTTCTCCTATGATGATCCGTAATTCACTCACGAATCTTTTCGCGACCCTCCTCGTTTTATCGCCGGCCCTAACGGGAGTGGCGAACGCCGGATCCCTCCCGACCTGCGCGAAAGCTGAAAATCCGAATGGCTGGTACGCCGTCGGGAGTTCGCTAGCGAGTGCAGGCCACGCGAACCTCGGGATGATCTCGCTCGACCGCGCGGTCCGCGATTCTGTTTCTAAAACGATTAATTCCGAGACTTACGCCGCGATTGAATGCCTTACCGGCGTTCAGTCCGCCGGAGCGCTCGGGGACCTTCCGAACTACGATTCCGCTATGCCGGCCCTGGTGGCGAAGGCTCGCGGATCGAAGGACCTTCAGTCGATCTTAGCGCAGTTCGCGTTTCGCTCCGTCCTCGCCCGAATCGGTGGGAAGCAGGACGTTTCGGCTCTTTTACCGGCGCTTGCCGGATCGTCCTATTCGGCTCCCGCAAACGGCCTCGTTGCCGCGAGCCGCTCCGACTGGAAGGCTGCGAAAGCGACTCTCGCCGGAATCGTTTCGAGCTCGTTCGCTTCGAAGGATGGCGCCTTAGCCGCCGCGATGCCCGCGATCCGTCTCGCCTACGCGCGTAGCCTCTACGCCCTCGGCGAAGACGCGGCCGCGATCGCCGAATACGAGAAGCTTTTCCGCATCGGTCTGCCGATGCAGGACGCTTTAATCGAAAGCGCCTGGGCTCAGCTCCGTTCTAAGAATTACATGAAGTCGATCGGACTTTCGTACGAACTCATGACCGGTAAACTCGCTCAGTTCTTCGCTCCCGAGGCCTCTTCGATTCGCGCGATTAGTTTTGTCGAAAATTGTCGGTATTCCGAGAGCCGTAAACTCATCGACCGTTTTTCGGCGACCTACGCTCCCGTCGCTCAGTGGTTAAAAGCTTCGGAGTCGAGCGAACACTCGCTTTACGAAACCGCGCTCGCTCGTTCCGAAGGATCGATCGGGAACGAAGCCGTGCCGGAAAAAGTTTGGTCGGTGTGGACCGGTTCCGATTTCTTCGTTTCGACGCAGAAAGCGATTCGCCTTTCGTTCGAAGAATCTCGCAGCGCCGCCGAATGGATTGCGGATAACGGAGGAACCGCTCAGACTAAAGCCGCTCTCGCCGCCGATCTGAAACGCGTTGATACGCTTCGGGCCTCCGCCGCCGCCCTCATCGAATCGCACCTTGCCGGTTTAAATCGGTCGATGTCCGCTCGAATCGCCACCGAATCCGCCCGGATGAAAATGGTGAAGATCGAAGCGAACCAGGGAGCCGGACGCGACCTCGTTTACCGGAATGCGAATCCCGGTATGGCCGACGTCGAAAAGAAGCTCTTAAAGTCCGAGCGTAAGGCTAAATCCTACAGCGGTAAACTCGCCTGGGGTTCCGTGAAAGCGGAAGATCCAGCGGCCGAACTCTGGATCGACGAGATCGGTTCGTTTGAGGCGACCGCGCTCGACCGGTGTAAGGTGAAGACGACCTATAAAGGGCT
>JANXTV010000153.1 GCA_025352185.1 Oligoflexia bacterium | reverse complement strand
GTTTAAAATCCACCCGACCGCGAACATATGCACAATCGCCCAGAGGGCGACCATCACCATCCCGAGGCTATGCCCAAGCCACGTCACTCCGAAGAGGAGCTGACCGAGTGAGAAGAGAAAACCCTGGATGCTAATTCCGAGCATCGGGTGGAGGACTTTACCCGCCGGGGAGAGAGACTTCAGGCTCGCCGCCGTAAGCGAAATCGTGTGGGTGAGGCTGATCCCCCGTGAACGGTCCTCGGCACCGGTAAAACTCGCGCGCGAAAGAACGAAGCCCTGATTCAGCGAAAGAAAGTTCCCCCGGAAAGGAATATGGAATCCGTGGAGTAAACTCCCTAAGCCGACTTCGACCGCACTTAGCCCGGCGGCAAATTTTACGGCGTGGCGATCCATTAGACGATTCCTCTAGTTAGCCTTAACCACTAGGGTCGGAACCCCTTTGGCATCGGTGACCTCGGCACGTTACCCGGATCCGCCCTTACCGGTGGCTTCCGGACGCTTATTCACGATCGCTTTTAGGTACTCCCGCCGCATCTGCGCGATGAAGTCGATCTTGATCTCCTTCGGACACGCGGACTGGCACTCTCCGATATTCGTGCAGTGGCCGAAGCCTTCCTTATCCATCTGCTCGACCATACGGAGCACGCGGCGCTCGCGGAGCGGATGTCCCTGGGGAAGCATCGCGAGGTGGGTGATCTTCGCCGAAACAAAGAGCGAGGCGGACGAGTTCGGACACGCCGCTACGCACGCTCCGCACCCGATACACGCCGCCGCATCCATCGCTTTATCAGCGTCAGGCTTCGGCACGAGGATCGCGTTCGCATCCGCGTGCGGTCCCGTCTTCGCACCGGTGTAACCCCCGACGGTGATGATCCGGTCAAACGACGCTCGATCGACGACGAGATCTTTAATCACCGGGAAGGACGAAGCTCGCCACGGCTCGATCACGATCGTGTCCCCGTCTCGGAAGTTCCGCATGTAGACCTGGCAGGTCGTCGCGCCGATCACCGGACCGTGCGCCTGCCCGTTAATCACGCAGGAACAGGTCCCGCAAATTCCCTCGCGGCAGTCGCTCTCGAACTCGACCGGCGCCGTGCCCTTCTTCGTCAGGTCCTCATTCAGGAGATCGAGCATCTCGAGAAAACTCATACTCGGCTTCACCCCACCGAGCGTGTAAGCTTCGAACTTCCCTTCGGCCCGGGAATTCTTCTGGCGCCAGATTTTTAGATTCAGCGTCATGACCGCATTCGATTTTTTATTTGAATTCGCCATAGTCATTTCCCTTACTTATACGA
Organism: Oligoflexia bacterium; assembly: GCA_025352185.1. Taxonomy (GTDB): domain Bacteria; phylum Bdellovibrionota; class UBA1018; order UBA1018; family UBA1018; genus JACMQW01. Next base: position 1,999 of record JANXTV010000153.1, on the reverse strand, counting down.
GCGAGTCGAAGGATGAACGTGTTCAAACACAAGCGCTTCCTTATTTAAAATCGGTTTCGATGGATCACCCGAGAATTCCCAAGCCGCAACGTGCGCAAAATTCTCGTCGTCTCGTTTTGCTTCGCCGTCTTCCGTCTGGGATTCTGCACGGAAATGTCCACCGCAGCTTTCGCGACGATCAAGGGCATCGATCGCCATGAGTTCCCCGAGATCGAGAAAATCTTCGACCCGGAGAGCGACCTCGAGGAGCGAATTCCTTTCGGCGGAACCTTCGGGTAAAACGAGTTTTAATCCGGAGTTAAATTCTTTCCGTAGTCCCTGGATAATCGAGATCGCCTGCTTCAGTCCCGCCTCACTGCGCTCCATACCGACATGATCCCACATCGTTTTCCCGAGCTCGCGGTAGATTTCCATGACGGTAAACTTCCCGCCCTTTAAACCTAACGCGACGATCTTATCGATTCGCTTCTTCGTCTCGGCTTCGGCCGTGTTAAACGCTTCCGCCGTGGTCTTCACCTCATCGAGCTTCGTCGACGCGAGGTAGTTCGTCATCGTAAAGGGGAGGACGAAATATCCGTCCGCGAGACCCTGCATCAGGGCCGAGGCACCCAGACGATTCGCGCCGTGATCGGAGAAGTTCGCTTCCCCGCAGACGAACAGTCCCGGCACGTTCGACTGGAGTTGGTAGTCGACCCAGAGGCCACCCATTGTATAGTGAACCGCGGGATAAATCCGCATCGGTACTTCGTACGGATTCTCATCCGTGATTTCGTAGTACATGTGGAAAAGATTTCCGTATTTTTCCTTAATCGCATTTTCACCCACGCGTTTAATCGCGTCCCGGAAATCGAGATATACGGCGATTTTCGATTCGCCCACTCCGCGGCCTTCGTCGCAGACCTGTTTCGCCGCGCGGGAAGCGACGTCGCGGGGAACGAGATTCCCGAACGAGGGATAACGGCGCTCGAGGTAATAATCGCGGTCTTCTTCGGCGATCTCGCTCGGATGCTTATCGCAGTCTTCTTTCTTTTTCGGGACCCACACCCGTCCGTCGTTCCGGAGGGATTCGGACATGAGGGTGAGTTTCGACTGGTGGTCCCCGCTCTGGGGAATGCAGGTCGGATGAATCTGCGTGAAGCAGGGGTTCGCAAACAACGCGCCCCGTTTATGCGCGCGCCAGGCGGCGGTACAGTTCGAGTTAAACGCGTTCGTCGAGAGGAAGAAGACTCGTCCGTATCCACCGGTCGCGAGGACAACCGCATCGGCGACGTGGCGTTCGATTTCGCCGGTCGAAAGGTTTCGCATAATTACGCCGCGCGCTTTTCCGTCCACGATGACCAGATCGAGCATCTCCCGTCGCGTGTGCATCTCGACGCCGCCCTCGTCCACCTGCCGCATCATCGCCTGGTAGGCGCCGATCAGGAGTTGCTGCCCCGTCTGACCGCGGGCGTAGAACGTGCGGGAAACTTGCGTTCCACCGAAGGACCGATTCGAGAGCTCTCCGCTGTACTCGCGCGCGAAAGGCACGCCGGCCGCGACACTCTGATCGATAATGTTCACCGAAACTTCGGCGAGGCGATGAACGTTCGCTTCGCGCGAGCGATAATCTCCGCCCTTCACCGTGTCGTAGAAGAGACGGTAGACGCTATCGCCATCGTTCATGTAGTTCTTCGCGGCGTTAATCCCGCCCTGGGCAGCGATCGAGTGCGCGCGCCGCGGGGAATCGCTGATACAGAATGTTTTTACCTTATATCCCTGCTCGGCGAGGGACGCCGAGGCGGAAGCTCCCGCGAGTCCGGTGCCCACGACGATAATCGTGTGTTTCCGCTTATTCGCAGGGTTTACGAGCTTCATATCGCTCTTAAACTTCAGCCATTTTTCCGAGATCGGTCCGGGTGGAATTCGGGAATCGAGGGGCTTACTCATGGGCTAGTCTCCAAATCGAACGAATGAATCGTTAAAACATTAAACGAAAAAGTAGATGTAAATCGGGATGAAT
>JANXTV010000111.1 GCA_025352185.1 Oligoflexia bacterium | reverse complement strand
TGGCATCTCGTCCCCGATCGCGGCCCCCATGCTGCCGGTCTCCTCACCACGCCGATGTTCCTGCAGAAGTACGCGGGGACCGTCATCGCGGTAACTCACGATCGTTACTTCCTCGATAATATCGCGGGCTGGATTCTCGAGCTCGACCGGGGACACGGGATCCCTTGGAAGGGAAATTATTCTTCGTGGCTCGAGCAAAAATCCGCTCGCCTCGTTCAAGAAGAAAAATCGGAATCGAAGCGGCAGAAGACTCTGGAACGTGAACTCGAGTGGATTCGCCTTTCGCCCCGGGCTCGCCAAGCGAAGTCTAAGGCTCGTGTATCCTCCTACGAAAAAATGTTGGCCGAAGATCGTCCCGGCCGGATCGAAGAAGTAGAAATCTACATTCCCGCCGGCCCTCGTCTCGGCGGAAAAGTCATCGAGGCGGATAACATTTCAAAATCCTTCGGCGATAAAGTTCTATTCGAAAACCTTTCGTTTAAAATCCCGCCGGGCGCCATCGTCGGCGTGATCGGGGGCAACGGAGCCGGAAAATCTACGCTGATGAAAATGATTACCGGTAAGGAAAAGCCCGACACCGGCGAAATCGTCATCGGGGATACGGTGAAGCTCGCCTACGTCGACCAGTCGCGGGACTCGCTGAATCCGGAAAATACGGTTTGGGAAGAAATCGCTGACGGTAAAAATGAAATGATCATGCTCGGGACGAAGGAGACTCCTTCACGCGCTTACTGCGCGCGATTTAACTTCTCGGGCGCCGATCAGGGGAAAAAAGTCGGCGTACTTTCCGGGGGGGAGCGAAACCGTCTCCACCTCGCGAAGGTGTTAAAGGCCGGCGGAAACGTGATCATCCTCGATGAACCGACGAACGATCTCGACGTGAATACGCTGCGGGCGCTGGAAGAAGCGATGCTCGAGTACGCCGGAACGGCGATCGTGGTATCCCACGACCGCTGGTTCTTAAACCGGATCTGTACCCACATCATGGCCTTCGAAGGCGACTCGAAAGTCGTCTTTATCGAAGGAAACTATATGGACTACGAGGAAGATAAAACCCGTCGTCTCGGCTCCGAAGCGCTGAAGCCGACGCGCGTGAAGTATAAAAAACTGACGCATTAAACGAGTGAGTAGGCGAAGACGTTCACGGATGGGCGGGCTTCGCCCGACCGCAGTGAATGGCTTCGCCGTAACTAATAACCAACGATACACCGGGCGTAGCTTGCGTGAGCCGTATCTAGGCCTTCCGGGCCGGGAGACCGATCACGCGATCTAGTTCTTCATCCGGAGACAAAAGAAGCGAAAAGAATCTCGGAGTTCGCGTACGTTCGCGACCCACGGAACGACGAGGCTCATCTTCGTTCTTTTACCCGGTTCGATGAGGACCTGCATACTCAGGCCCGAGTTCAGGATCTGGTAGAGTCCGAGCCCGCGGTCCGACTTACCGGATTCTCCCGGCCCCGATACTTCCTGTTTCTGGAAATTTTTAGCGAGTAGGGGAATAAAGTCTTCCTTCTGGAGCGAACCGAAGAAGTCGGTGACCGAGATTTGGAGAAAACTCTGGGTCGAGATGATCTCGAGTTCGACTTCTTCTTTCTTTACGAGTTCGAAGTCTTCACCGCGCTCGAGATCGTGCTTATACCGTTTCCCTTTCATATCGATCGGGGAGTCGAAGACCCCATTGATAATCAGTTCGTCGGTCGCCCGAATAATCGAAGTGGCGATTCGTTTCGGAATCGTCTTCTTCTCGAGAATGATCGATAGGGCCTCGAGAGTCGCGACTTTACGGGCGGAGTTCGTAATGCGGCTCTTCTGGATTTGCAGATCGTCGATTCCGGCCGAATGCGTTTCGAACGGATTCGGGAGAAGAATATTATGGATGATATAGGAATAAACTCGAGTGGCTTCCAGGCTGAAGTTTCGTAGCAAGTATTTCGAGAAGAGATGGAAGTTACCCGGAACGATCGAATCCCGGAGGGGGTGGCTCGAGATGGCGAACACGCGGTGCCAGACGCGGTGTTTTTCGAAGTACTCCATGAGGTCGCGATTCAGCCGGGCATCTTCGCTTCGTTTTTCGAGGACCGAGTCGTAATCCCAGAGGATAAAGCAGCCCATGTTCGCGCAAAGGATTTCGTGGAGTTTATCCTTCGAATCAGCCTGGGCAAATCGAACGCCAAGATTCTTCGAAACTTGTTCGGCAAAGAGGTAGTCGACGGCATTTCGGGAGACCAGGACGATCGTGTTTTGACTCATTCGGGTTCGCTCCGCTTTCGTTTCGCCGCAAATTTAGCCA
>JANXTV010000109.1 GCA_025352185.1 Oligoflexia bacterium | reverse complement strand
TCGGTTTCGAGTTCGGCTCGGACTTCGGACACTGTCGGTCGGTGATATCGAATGTGTAAAGCAAGTGATGGAAGAGGTGGGTTGCTGGGAATTCCGGGACCGGATTTTCTCCGAACTTTCGAGTGGCGAAAAGCAACGGGCTCACTTTGCCCGTGCCCTTCTGCAAGGCTCGAAGTGGATTTGCCTCGACGAATCGTTTTCGCGTCTCGATCTCCATCATCAAGCGCGAATCGGCGCACTCCTTCGAAAGTATCTCGCCCGCGGGTATTCATTCATTTTCGTCTCCCACGATCTAAATTTCACGACGGACTGGGCGGATACTTGCGTCCTCATGCGAGGGGGAGAAATCCTTGCGCACGGAAAAACGAATGAAGTGATGTCCGAAGGTAATTTACGGCAACTTTATCCCGATGCCGAAATCGTGCTTTCACCTCACCCGGTGACGAAGTCGATGAAGGTTTACTTTCGGGGCTGATGACCGGTGAGAATAGAGACGAGCGATGAATTCGCTAAATAGGTGAAAGCTAGCGACCGGGATATATAATGGACGGCTTCGCCCAGCGCTTTGATCCGAAACTGGCACCCACCTTCTTCCATAAGTTAGGTAGGTCTCGAATTTCGCCAATGGAATAACTGCTGTTAGTCACGGCAATCATTTCGAAATTCGCATCTTCGAGGCCGAATCGATCCAGGTGTTGCCGCACTTGTTGAGTGGCGCCTATGTCCCCGCCTGAAAGCATATGCGGTGTCGCCCCATTCGGTGGATGCGTGTGAGTAAATCGAATGGTGGGTCGCTTTAGTTCTGTGGACGCCCGAGCCATCTCGTACAAAAATCGGTCTAGCTCGTCGTAAATTAATTCACCTGGAATATTACCAGAATTTCCCACAATGCCTCGGCTTTGCCAAAGTTTTATTCCCTCTGAATCGAAAACTTCGATCAGTGCGACTTCGTGACCTTTATTGTTTTTACTCAGTTCCCACAGCGCGAGGTCAGTCTCGTTGATACTTCGTTTCACCTCGAAAATTCCGTCTGGCTGATGGTAAATTGAGTTACTCCACGGTACTTGGAAATCTAAACCCAGCTCGGATTCCGGAATTTTTGAAACGATTTGATCGAAGTCGACGATGCGAGGGTCGTTAGCAGACTTGGAAAGAATCCGAATACAATTTAGGAAACTCCATTCTTTCGCGAATGCCGTCGACTCCGTAGCACATGTAATAACGAAAATGACGGCGCATAGGCGCAAAAGGGACATTTCTTTTTATCGACATTTTGGGTGAGAATCTTTAAATGCGAAGCACGGGTGAATCAAGTCAATAAAATGTCGGTGGTTGTTTCCCCGGGTCGTCGTTTCGCTTAGGACTCGGATCCTTTCGAACCCAGCGAATAGGTGGATCTCAGATCTTTTTTTTGTCGAATCCCCATTCCGCGAGAATCTCTGCTTCGTTCGCCGCGTTCGCCGCTTTTTTAAACTTCGCGCCCGGCCTACCTTTCACGCGCGCTTCGCAGCTTTTCCAGTCGGCGTGCTTTTCGAGCGCGCCGTTCACGACGCTCAAGTAGGAGTGCGCGACTTTCTTTTCTTCCTTCGGGCGCATTTCGGGGAGGGAAGTATCTTCGGGCAGATCAAATATCGCATGATCGTATTTTAAAAGTGAACCGCGGTAGAGATCGACGCGTTTTCCCTCGGTGAATTTACGTGCGATATCATCGCACCGTTCGTTTCCTGGCGTGCCGATATGCCCCCGAACATAGTGCCACTCGGGTTTTGGTTTCCGCGCGGAAACGAGGCGAATGAGGTCTTTCCAGAGGTCTTGGTTAGCGACGTCTTTTCCTTCGGCCGTTTTCCAATCGCGCTTTTTCCATCCCCAAACCCACTGCGTAACGCCTCGGATCACGTAGGTGGAATCGGTGTAGACGGCGACGCCTCCATCGTAATCTCGTGCGAGGGCTAGCGCTTCGATGGTCGCGAGAAGTTCCATTTGGTTATTGGTCGTCGCGCGGCTCGACCCGCCGAGTTCTACGACCTTTCCTTCGGGATACGCGAGGATAGCTCCCCACCCCCCGGGACCCGGGTTTCCAGAACAGGCTCCATCGGTAAAAATGACAAGGTTTTGACGCTCTAGGGTCATAGACTCCTCTATATTACCGGTCACGAGCCGAATGTCGAGAGTCAGAGTAAACGACTCAGAGACTTACCCGTCCCGCCTTGTAAACCGTAAAAACCTCGGTCAAACTTATACTTATCCCCTCGCAACATCAGATCAGGATGATCTGAGCATGGGGACCATCAACTCGTGGTGCCCCAAGGATATAGGGAGAGTTTAAATCTGTGGTGAATTTTTACGTTACTTCTCAGATCAGACGGTTCGGATTCTGCGTAATACTCTTCGCACTTCTCCCGTTAAAACTTTCTCATGCGTCCGGCGTAATTAAAGTCGAGTCGAGCGGTTTTTTGCGCCGCTCGGACGATCGCGCCGATAGTTCGTCGACGGTTTCGGTCGGCCCCCGGATCGATAACGGCGGAAAATATGTCGAAGGGAAACTCGACCTCGATGCCATCATTCAAGTTTCGGACACAAAAAAACTTACGGTCGATCGTTCGGCATTCACGATCGAAGCGGCCAACGCCTATCTAGGGACCTCTAAAAAATTAATCGATCACCACCAGTTCTCCGTGGGCCGCCGGGCTTACGATTGGTCACGATTTGATCAAGAGTGGGAAATGGGAACCATTTCGCCCCGGTTTATCTGGGATCCGACTCGACCCCAGACCATTGGACTGACGGGTGTGTTTCATTCCTACGAGAGTAAACATTGGCGGGTCCTTTCGTACGCGTCGCCCCTTTCGATTCCAGAACGCGGTTACCCCGTGCGCAGCGAAAACGGGAGTCTCTCTTCTTCAAACCCTTTCTACATCCAGAACGTGAACTCGGCAGTCGTCGGTAAGCGGAATCTCGGCGTCATCTACAGTATCGATTATCCGCCGATGAAGGACCTTTTACTGAACGCCGGTGCCTCGACGAGCGTTCGATGGTCGAGCGACGAAAAGGGACAGGGATTTTGGGCACAGAGTATGTATGGTTTCCTACCTGTGAACCAACCGAATATCGCCGTCGAGGCGTACTTACCGGCGCAGGGAAATGACATCCAGGTCCAAGTTCATCCCGAAATCCAGCGCCACCATATGCTTTCGCTGGAGACGGGCTTAAATCGTCAAAATTTCTCGCTTTGGGCATCGGCTACGCAGGAAATTCCGACCGCCCGGGACACGCCTTCGACTTGGATCACGACTCGTTCGGAACCGGCCATTCTCTACTCGGCCGGCGGTAGCGTAAACGCCGGCCGCTGGAGACTTTCGGGCTCTTACCTATTCGTCGACGAAGCGCGGAAAGCAGCAACGGAGAATAAGGATTTTACCGTAGATCTCCCGAGCCGATTTGCCTACCACCGCGCCGTACGTACGGGGCTCGAGCTTCAGAGTAATGATCGCCTGAAGTATGAACTGAACTTCATAGACGATATCGAATTCGAATCACAACTGATCAGCTTTGACATTACCTACAATATTTTACGTAACCAAAATGCGTTGACCCTGAACCTGGGCAGCGACTTCTTTGCCTCCGCTACGAGTAAAGGCTACATCGGCCAATACAAAGGCAACGATCGCTTCCGGGGTGGCGTCTCCTATGCTTTCTAATTTCCGTTTTGGTACTGCGGCAAGTTCGCTTGCGCTCCTATTACTGACGGCTTCCGCTTGCGGACAACTCGATCCGAAAAAAGATACGAGTAAGACTCTCATGCCCGGAAACGATATCGGATGTTTCGATAAACTGGGCGACCGTGCGAGTCGTTACTTTAAAGGCGATATCGAAGCCGCCGAATGGGAAGATACGTTCGACTGCGTGAACGATCAGGTCACTTTTTTTAAGAAGTACGTCCGAGGAAATGTGCCCGACGGGTATAACCAAGCCGACATTGCTTCGCTGGTTCGACGATTCCTGATCGTGAATCGCCCGATCAGCGATCAGTTCATTGCGTCGATCTTCGATTTAAAAGCCTCGGTATTCGGTGGCTCGGGCACCGTTATTACCACGACCCAAATCGATCAATTCCTGAAAATGAGCGAAGTACTCCGTAAGGAGTCGCTCGCGTTGCTTCCCGCGCTCCAGAACCGAAAACGTTCGCCGTCGAGCGAAAATCTCCTGCGACTCTCCGATGGCCTCGGAGTTTTTGGCGCTCGCCTCGCGACTTTTATTCAGTCACAACCCGGCGGCCCGGCCGTGATGAAAGAATCCTTTCTTCCGTTCGTAAAAGAACTCCTAACCATGCACGGGGGAGATTCGACCCTCGTCGATAAATACGGCGACTTCGTAAGAAATTTAAAAGTCGTCCTTACCGGCGGGGATGCCGAGTCGATCGAGAGTAAAAATTGGCCAGTGCTAGTCCAAGAAGGCGCCACTCTAGGCGGCCTCTTACTTGCGCTGCGGGATATGGAAGAAGTGGCATTCGCTTCTCCCGGCGATAAAGACCTCTTTAACGTCCAGGTGATGAAACGTGCGCAGCTCGTTTTAAACCGCGTTATTCTCCAGCACGGTGATTCCATTTCGCTCGATGCGTTCGATCCCGTGATCGATACGTTACCCGGGGACGGATTTAATCTCGAGAAACGTGCGGCTCTAAAAAAAGATCTTCGGCCCATTGTTTTTAAGCTCCTGAAGGGCGGAGTTCCTAACGGGTTAACGTCAGCGGCGGTTCGTAACGCCGCGGACCTCTATGAGTCGGGCATGCGCTCGCAGGTTCATTTAAAGCGGATTTATCAAACGCTCCCGAAGGATCCTTCGTTAGAAAAATTTGAAGCCGCGGCGAGGAAGTACCTTTTTAGCGCCTCCTTCAGTCGTGATCGCGAAGAAGTAAACCGTCTAATTGAAATTTCAAAGAGTTACGTCGGACTCTTCGCCGAGGATTCGCCGCAGATGCAATTTACGAATGCCATGCGGGAAACCCGTTCCCAAAATCATATGATTCGGATGTCGTGGGCAAAGCTCGGGATCGAATACGCGTTCTCCGTATACGCGACCGGACCGGAAGTCGGTTCGGGAGTGAAGTCCGCCCGCAAGGAAGATCTAGCGGAACTCACGACTGATTTCCTTCACATCCTCCGCGCCCTGAAACTCGCTCATCCGAAGCTCTCGCCGATGGATATGGCGATTAAACGCTTTCGTGAAGGTAACCTCTTCATGCCGAACTCGAACGGCGATGCGTACTTCGACCCGGTCGAGGGGACCTATTACCTAGCGTTCCTGATCTCGTCGAGTTCATTTTCCGGGAATATCTTTAAGTCCGTTACGGAAAACCATGAAAACTGGAGCGCGTGTCCGATCGTCGGAGTGGATGAACTCGGCCAGGAAGCGGTCACCGCAAAATGTTTCCGGGACGTTTATTTTTCTAATCCAGAATACTTTTGGTCGAAGTTTCCTGGGCTACAGGTTGCCTACGCGAAGATGACCAATGAAGAAAAGCTCGCTCTCGCAAACTCCATGGAAATCGCCTCCCGAACTGGCGGTAAAAACGAAAATCCGATTGGTCCATTTGACGTCGATTCCTTCGCGGCCCTTCCGCACTACGTGGAAGATATGGTCGTAAGGTTCGATGGAAACCGAAACGAAGTCCTCGATAAGGCCGAGATTCTAAAAGACGCTTATCCGATCTTTAAGGAAACGCTTTCAAAGGCGGCCCACGGCCAAAAATCCGATATCCTCTTAAAGGGAATTCTGACTTACATCATTAAGTTCGGGGTTGCGCCTTCGACGGGAAAACTCCTCCTCTGGGTAGCCCGACTTCCATTTACGGATGTGAAAGCTGATCGTGCTTCGCTTTATAACGTCGTCGCGATTCTCTCTTCGCCGATCGATCTATCGGCGGTCCAGGTAAGCGGGATGGGCGATCTCTTTCCGAGCGTTACTCCGAAGCACTGATATTACACAGTTTCGGTGGGCCAATTACTCCCTACTCGCCGCGAAAATCACGGTAAATAACGCCCATTGTGGCGACCCCTTTAGTCGATAAACTGAAAGATATCGTTCTTTCACCGTTTTCCGCACGAGGAGTCTCCCGATGTCCCGTAAACACGTACTGAATGCCGTTGCCCTTCTTCTATCGCTCGTATCTTTCGTGTCGGGCGCGGTGGCCGGTACGGGGGAACCCGGGGCGATCGTTCCGAAAGTAGAAAAGGAATGGGCACTCCTCACGTTCCTGAATGGCTTTAATAGCCTCGATAGTTTCGGTTATAAAGACATGAACGAAATGGAAAAAATCGGATCCACAGACCGAATCCACGTCGTATCGCAGTGGGCGAGTCTGAAGACTAAGGAAGTGCACCGAGTTTACGTCATGAAAGATAGTAATCCCGATGTTGTCACTAGTCCGGTGGTTGAGAATCTCGGTAAGATCGACATGGGCGATTACCGTAACCTCATTGAGTTTGTCCGGTGGGCTAAAAAGAACTATCCGGCTAAACACTACTTTCTAAATATCTGGAATCACGGAAATGGCTGGCATTTCGCGGGAGTTCCTACGACACGGGATATTTCGTACGACGATCTATCCGGAAATAAGATTACGACGGAACAAATGGGCGTCGCGCTAGCCGAAATTTCTCGAGAACTTGGGCATAAGGTAGAAATTGTCGGTACGGATGCCTGCCTGATGGCGATGGGGGAAGTGGTCGGAGAAATGAAAAATGATATTTCTCACTTCGTAGGATCCGAAGAGGTAGAACCCGCCGACGGATGGCCCTACGACCGTCTACTCGCGGAGTGGAATGCGGGCGGAGAGAAGTCCGGAGCCGACGTAACTAAAATCCTGACTCAGGTTTACTACGATTCCTATAAGGGAAGTGGACAGCTCACCCTATCCGGACTGGACCTAGAGAAGTACGACACGCTCGCTTCCGCGGTCCGCGATCTGGGCATGGCGATTAAGGCCCAACCCGCGTCCATTCGGAGGAAAATTCGGGGGGCCGTCGCGCGGACCCAGTCCTATACGAATGATGACTATAAAGACCTCGGAGACCTCGTCGACCAAATCGGAATGGAGACGAGTGTTCGACTGAGTCCCGAGATGCTGCTGTCCGTGAAGGGAGCGATTAAAGAATTCGTGATCGCGAATAAAACCTCGCCCACCTACGCGAAATCCCAAGGAGTTGCGATCTGGTTCCCCGAGACGGCTTGGCAGTTTGGCTCCTATAAGGGCCGTTATCGAAATCTCGCATTCAATCGGGATACCGCTTGGATAGACGCGATCCAGGCTACGCTTAGTGCCGCAGGTCTTCTTTAAGTTGGTAATTTAAACGAAAGTGTCCCGCAGGAGCGCAACTTTATCGGAGGGCGTTCCCTCGAGGTAATTCCGGAGGAGACGAAGGTCATTCGCTTGGCGCGAGTCGGGTTTCGCGTTCCGGAGGAGATATCCCGCGATTCGAAAGTCATCTTCCGCCCAGTAGATCTCGGCGGAACCCGTGCGCTTTCCGCGGGCCACTCGTCCTAAGCTTTGCATTAGGCCGAGTAGGGAGAACGGAGTGTGGGCGAGGATGACCCATTCGAGGTATCCGTAATCCATTCCCATCCCAAACGCGTTCGTCGCGACAATCGAGGACCGAGTCGGCGAATCGAGCTCGAGCCGATTTTCAATATTCCGCCGCTCCTCGTCCGATAGACCGGCGTGGTAAGTCAGAATCGATTTTCCGTCGCTGCGGAGGAGAATGCCGTAATTTTCGGCATTTTTACGAGTACCCGCAAAAACGAGTCCCGGACTTACTTTCTCGTGAATGGAGCGCCGGACGTGTTCCACCCTTTCGCCGTAGCGTACGGGAAACTCGGTGACTTCGAGCCCCGGGGGAAGGGAAAAACTTCCGTGGAGCGCCCAGTCCCCGGGGAGAGAAGACTCGAGAATTTCGATCGTCGATTTCGGGAGCGTGGCGCTCATCCACAGGGTTCGTTTTACCCCGAGGGTGCGGACGAGTTCCGGGATCGAACGGTAGGCCGGACGAAATGCTTCTCCCCATTCCTCGAAGCAGTGGGCTTCGTCTACCGCGAGTAAAGTTGGCTTCCACTCCTTTATTTTTTCACGGAGGGAGGCGTAGAGCGTCGCCTCGGGGCTAGTAATCCACACGCGCGGGAGACAGCCTGGATTTTTTACGGGGTGCCGAGCTTTCCCGAGATTTTCTCGCACCGGAATTCCGAGTTCACGGAATCGGCGAGACTGCTGACGGCCGAGGGCGATGAGGGGGGTGAGGAGTAGGATTCGCTCCTCGGGATTCGCCGCAATTTCTTCTAGAATACGGCCCTTTCCTGATCCAGTTGGCGCGCTGAGGGCGAGGTGCCCCGTGCGCTTCCGGAGTCGACGAATCGCCTCGGCTTGGAAGGGAAAAAGAGGCGGGCGGACGCACGAGTGGGGTTCCATCCCGTCCGACGTTACATTCTTCGTGCCGGCGCGTGTTTTCGGTGAATTCTACGTTTTCGCGCCGTCCGGAACATTCGTCGCATCGTCCATTTCGTGGAGGAGGTCGGCCGTCATCTCCGGAGCCGCAGCCTTAAAGCGGAGATAAATCACCCCCCCGAAGGCGCCGAGGAGCAGCTGGATGAGTACGTAATAGCTGAAAATATCGGCCCCGCGCTCGGACCCGAGAAGATTAAAAAGGAAGCTAAACGCCGCGTGGCCCGTGCCTACCCCTCCGGGAAGGATCGGGAGTGCCGTCACGAGTAAGCCGAGCGGAGCAACGACGAAGAGGCCCGAAGTCGGGATTTGAACCTCGCCGAGGGCTCGCGCGAAACACAGACATGAAAAGGCGGCGAGAATGTGGATGGCACAAGCTACGGCGAGTGTTTTCATCACGAGGACGCGGTGCGAATGGTAGACCCGAATGCCGAGGTAAATTCGGACTAATGATCCGAGCTTCGGCTTTCGTTCTTCTAACTTCGTCAGGATTTTTAGAACGGGATCGTGATGCTCGCGCACGAAGAAAAGATAAGTATAGAAGGTAAAAACGGCCACGCCGGAAGTGATGACGAAAACCTTAATTCCCGCCAGAATGGGCGACCCGATAAAGTGATTCATTTCGATCACTAAAGCTGAAAGTGAAACGACGACGAGCGCGGATAGGCCGAGCACACGGTCAAAAAGAATACTCCCGAACGCTTTCGCTCGGTTCCCTGGGGATTCGCGCGCGATATAAAAAGCTTTCACGAAATCGCCGCTTACCGCACCCGGAAGTGCGACGTTAAAAAAGTTTCCGATAAAATGGAGTTGGAGGAGGCGGGAAGGTTTCAGGGAAATATCCTGAACTTTCAGGAGTAAGTTCCATCGGTAGGCGGCGAAGAATGAGGCAATCGTAAGGGCGGAAAATCCGACCACGATTTCCGGCCAGTTTTTTAGGCCCGCGACGAAGGCAGAAATCGAAATGAGATTTTTCTTTGCGAGCCACCAGAAAACGAGGAACACGAATGCGATTTTGAGTCCCGTGGAGAGGGTCGACTTAAGGGTGAATCTTGATTTCGAAGTCGTCATGTCTAATTCTCGGATAGGAAGTTTTCGAATATTTTTTCGCCGACACTCGGATCGTAAAGCTTTTTCCCCATTTTCTCATGAAGAATTCGGTTTTTTCGGTCGTCTTTCTTCCATTCGCTGATCGAACTATCCGTGCTGGCGATATTTTTTTCGGGATGGAATTGAATTCCGTAAACCGGGAGGTCCTCGAGTCGGCACGCTTGAATTTCGCAGTCGGGAGAACTGGCGAGTAAACGCATTCCCTTGGGGAGGCTCGAAACTTCCTCGTAATGGGAGGAGAAGGACCAAAACTCGTCCGCGAGTCCCGTAAAGAGCGGTGCCCGTTCCGTCACCTGAATTTTTGTCCAGCCGAACTCGCCCCGGGGCCCTTTCCGCAGGACCGATTTACCGCCGAGGACCCGATTTAAAGCCTGGTGCCCGTAGCAGACACCGAGGATGGGTTTTCCGAGATTTAGACTTTCTTTCAGAAACTGATCCAGCCGGGAAACCCAGGTTCCCTCTTCTAGGCAACTCGTCCGCGAACCCGAGAGGAGAATCCGGTCGAACTCTTTCGGAGATTCGGGAAGGTCGCTTTGGGGCGCGCGGCGAACGAAAGCGGTTCGGTCCGGGGATTTAAGGACGAAGTTTCTCAACGAGGCCGAACCCCACGAGTCACGGTCCATCGTATTGTCAATAATGAGAACTTTCATTTCCGTTTCCTGCGTCGTCGAATAAATAAGCGTATTTTAAAAAGATACTGTGGGCGGCGTTTACCGAAATGATCAGTCCGGCAATGCCGTCCCGAAAGCCCTGCTTCATAAGGTAAGTTTCTACGAATTTTCCGAGTGGTTTAGCGAGGAGCAAGAATAGATTTTTTTTCTTCCCTCGTTTTCGGAGCGCTTCCGAACCCTGGGTCGAGTAGCGCAGGTTCGTCGTGATCTGTTCTTGGATGTCGAGAAACGGGTAGTGAAGTAGGTCGTATCGCAGGGGGAGTACACTCCCGCTAATCACGAGTTCCTCATGGACTTCGGGTTCGCTCCAGCTGCCGTGACGCCGGTTTGCCAGGCGTAAGAGTCGATTCGGGTACCATCCTCCGTGCTTAATCCAGCGACCCAGGTACTTACTCAGTCTCGGCATGGAGTAGCCTTGAACGTTTTTCCCGTCGTCGCGTTCGAGGACTTGTTGGATCTCAATCGCGAGTTCCGGACTCACTTCCTCGTCCGCGTCGAGGTTAAGAATCCAGTCGTGGCTGGCCTGGCCCTGGGCGAAGTTTTTTTGCTGACCATATCCGCGCCAAGGGTTCACGACGACGCGAGCGCCCAAGTTTCGGGCGACGGCCACCGTCTGGTCGACGGATCCCGAATCAATGACTAGAACTTCCTGGGCAAACTCCCGTACGCTCTCGATCGCCCGGGCAATATTATTTTCTTCATTGAGCGCGATAATTGTGACGCTCAGAGGCGGGCGTGGCATGTAAAAAAGCTAGCATAAACCCTCGGATTTTGGGAAAAACTCTCCTATGCGCGTCGCGGTAATTGGAACGGGATATGTGGGTCTGGTGGCAGGTGCTTGTTTTGCGGATAGCGGGAATACCGTGGTCTGCCTCGATGTCGATCCGTCTAAAATCGAGATGCTTCGCCGGGGTGAAATTCCGATTTATGAACCGGGTCTCGAGGACCTCGTGAAACGTGGGACGAAGGAGGGTCGGTTAACCTTCACGACGTCGTACGATGAGGCAATTCCGAACGCTGAAATTCTTTTCCTGGCCGTGGGTACCCCGCCACTTCCGGATGGTTCACCGGATACCCAGTATCTCGAGGCCGCGTCCCGTTCGATCGGGAAAGCTCTCGAAAAATCTCCGTCTAAAAATTCCGAAATGAAGATCATCGTGAATAAATCGACCGTGCCGATCGGGTCGCACCGCGTGGTGGGTGACTGGATCGGAATGGAAACGAAAAAATCCTTCGAAGTCGTGAGTAATCCCGAGTTCCTGAAGGAAGGCACCGCGGTCGATGATTTCCTTCGTCCCGATCGCGTCGTCATCGGTACCGAACGCGATGACGTGTTCCAGAAGATGTCGGAGCTCTATTCGCCATTCGTTCGCCAGGGAAACCCGATTCTAAAGATGGACACCGTTTCGGCCGAAATCACGAAGTATGCGTGTAACGCGTTTCTCGCGACTCGAATTAGCTTTATGAACGAACTTGCCCGCCTCTGCGAAGTGGCCGGCGGGGATATCGAAGAAGTCCGGAAGGGGATGTCGGGAGACGTTCGAATCGGAAAACATTTTCTCTATGC
>JANXTV010000106.1 GCA_025352185.1 Oligoflexia bacterium | reverse complement strand
ACGACTCCGCACCTCGAAAAGCCGAGCTCTGAACTCTCCCCACGCCCGAAAACGGCTGCCACGCGTGCGTCGTCCGAAGTCGACTTCTCCCCGTTCGCCGCAAATTCAATCGCCGAAGTCCTCACCCAGTTCGTCGAGCATAAGAAGGCGAAAAACCCTCGGTGGAGTGCCCGCGCCTGGGGCCCGAAAATCGGATTCAAGTCCCCGAGCGCACTCTTTAATATCCTGAAGGGTCGTCGCCTACCCGACCGTAAAATCCTTACGCAAATGCTGAAGTCGATGAGCCTTTCGATGCAGGCCGAGGATTTCGTGAACTGCATTTTCGAACGTGATCTTCGCCTCCGCGATGGAGCTCCGGTCGATTTCAACCTGACCCGCCGAATCCAATTCCTCCGCCGTTACCACCGCACGGTCGAGTTAAAGGCGTCGGACTTAAATTACGTCGGGTCCCTCCTTTCCTACGTCATCGCTGCCCTCGTCGACACCCACGATTTCGTGGAAAATATGAACTGGATCCGGGAACGCATTCGCGTGCCCGCGACGGAAGCCGAAATCCTTTCGACGATCCAAGCCCTGCTTTACGTGGGCCTCCTTCGCCGAGACGCGAACGGAAATCTAATGACGACGAATGCCTTTTACGAAACTCCGGAGGCCGCGGCCGCCGTAAAGGCCCGGAAATATTTCGAGGAGTCTCTGGACGTCGCTAAGGAATCGATTCACGGATTACCCACGAACGAACGATTCTTTAACGTCCAAACCATCAGTATCCGGGCCGACCGCTATGAAGAAGCGACTGCCTTCATTAAGAATTTTCGGCAAGAATTCGCCGCGCACTTTTGCGAAGCAAAAACTCCCGGCGTCGATGCCGTCTACCAACTGAATCTCAGTCTTATCCCGCTTACGAAAAGGAAGTAATTTTCATGAAAACCCGTAAGACACCGTTTTTTACTTCCCTCATTCCCGCGGTTCTCGCGGTAATCCCTTGCTCCGCCTTCGCGGGCGGAGGCGGCGCAAATAATGCCGGCACCTATATCCACTGCGCGGACTTTTCGGTCGCGGTCGACTTCTACCTCGCCCAGCAAGAAGGACTTCACCCCCGTGAATTCTCCCATAAAAAAATTCTGACCGTCGCGCTTGCCCGACTAGCTAAAGTCGACCCGGAACTCTACGAAGAAATTAAAGGACAGTGGGAAGCAAATGGGAATCCGCTTGAATGGAACCGCTCGACTTTCCCGAAAGCCCACGACGCACTTTTCTCCCTCGCCCTTCCGAAGGGATGCATAGAACGCCAAGCTTCGAGCTTTAACGCCGAGTCTCACGCTCCCGAAGTCAGCATCCAGACGAACGTCGACTTAACGACCGCTCAGCTCGAAGTCATCGGCCTTCACGAAGCGGCGTATATGGTCGGAACTCGCATTAAATATGGACATACAAATCCGGTACTGACGCAGAAACTTGTCGGACAACTCATTGCTCGTCGCTCGAACCCGAGCGAGCTGGCGAACGTCGTAAAAAACTTTAAATCCTTCCGGACGGCACTCCCGAACGAGCCGCAAGGAGAATTCTATTTCCAGGAAAACGTGAATCCCGGATCTGTCGAAGCCTGTCCTACGAACCTGCTCCTCATTCGTACGGGTGGCTACGGTGTTCACACGCAAATCTTCTTCGACCGTCGCGAGACGAAGGGATTCCGGGTTCATTTCGCATCGGTGGCGAAAGCGGCGTCGGAGGCCGAAACGATTCAAATCGGGATATCGGTTGAAAACGGCACGAAACTTACCTTCTCGCCGGAAAAATCGACTACTCGCTGTGTTTACTTCAAAGCGCCGTGTATCGACTCCCACCAAGAGGAAAATGCCGACCGGGCAACCCTTACGTTAAGTCTGCGTGCGATTCTCGACTGAGTTCCGCGCCCAGTTCGTTCGAACCGAATTCGTTTTGAAACTCGTCGATCTGCTTCCGGATCTCGCGGAGCAGAACTTCGACGCGATTTCTTAACTCCCGGCCGGCGTCCGTTGCGGTCAGATCTCGGCGCTTGCGGATCACGAGAGGTTGGCCCACCGTGCGCTCGAGCTGCGCAAGACGGCGGCTTATTCCTGACTTCTGCTTTCCCTGCCGACTGGCAAGCGCCGACATATTCCGAATCGCGACGAGGTCGACGAATTCTTCGATCAGATCCAGACTCAATTTTTCGCTTCGTTTCTCGGTGGTCATAGTCACGGCCTCGTACGCTACCGGTAAGTGCGGGAAAAAAGGCACGGAGGCATCGCGGATCTACGATTCTGGTCTCGCCCGGGAAACCACGCGAACGACGACCCTTTCGGGGATAACCCCCGGAATTTCCGCCTTTATTTCACCCTTTGCAACCCTAATGCTCCGCGGTATGAAAGACGGCATTCAACCCCTCAACGAAAGCACCCCGTGAAATCGCTCGCGCCGAAACCCATTCTGATCGAAAAAAACTTCTCGAAGGTCGCCCCGGCGCTCCGCCAGGTCTTCGAGGAAAAGTTCGCCGACGCGCGGAAGACGAGCCCCGACCGCTTCGTGTGGGACTACTGGCATATCGAAAACCAGTACAGCGTTCTCCGCACTCCCGCCCGCTACTTTTTTCCGCCCGCACTCTTTAAAACACTAGAGAAGGAACTCGTTTCCTATGGGCAGGAAAACCTGGGATGTAACGGGATTTCCGATCCGTGGATCAGTCTCTACACGGACGGAGCGTACCAAAATCTCCACGCCGACTCGCCCCACGGCCCGTGGGCTTACGTCTATTCCCTCACTCCGTGGAAAAAGCGAATATTTCGCGGGGGAGAAACTCTGGTCGCAAAGGACGCCCTCCTCGATTTCTGGCCGAACTTTACCCGAGATCGTCGAAACGAACGGGGGATGGAGTTCGAAGACCTGTTTAAAAAAATTCCGCCAGAATTTAATCAACTCACGCTATTCGATCCCCGCCTCCCCCACGGAGTGCAGGAGGTGCGAGGCACGCGGGAACCCGCGAAAGGGCGGCTCGTCGTTCACGGTTGGTTCGTCGAACCGCGACCCTTCCTCGCCGGCGCGCTTTCCCGAAATTCCCGGATCGCCGCCTCGGCAAGTGCATCCCTAAACGAAAATTTAAGGCCCCTTTCGAAGGCGCTCCGTAAATATCCGGAACTCCAGGGTACCCTTTCCGTACGGGTTTCGATTTCACCCGCCGGTATTCCTGGAAAACAGGAACTCCTCACGCACACGCTCCTGAATTCGGAAAACCCTCGCGATTCCGAACGCCCCATTCAGGCGATTCAGGAAATTGCGGAAGCTATTTCCGTCGCCCGATTTCCGAAGGCGCCTGGAAAAAGTACGGTGACGATTCCGTTTCTCTTTCGGAATTAGGGGAAAAAACTAAAACAGGTAGGATGCCGCCAGGGCGTTAATCACGAAAGTGGTTTTACCCGCGAGCTGAATTCCGACCGTCGGGCGATAGGCGAGATTCCCGAAGAGCGGAATCCGACGCCCGACAAGAAACGTAATTCCGGTGCCCGCCGGATCGTCAGCCGGATCCGAAACATCACCGCTACCCTTACGAATGGCGGCGCCAAAGAAGATGAAAGTCGCTTGGTTATAAGGGCCGCCGAGATTAAACGTGGGACCTACCGCGAGGGTGAGCGTGTGAACGCTATTATCTCCAAACGCGAGACTCTGGTACCCGAGAGATCCGCCGGCCTGCAGCCAGTCGAAAATTCCGAGATTAAACCCGGGCGCGAGTGAAATTCGATTCGCCCCTCCCAGGAGTTCGAGTCCGGCCGAGCTGAGAAAAAACTCCTTCGGTCCGAGGGCGAAGGCGGAGGGAAACGAAAAAACCGCGAGGGAAGCGAGCGCCGTGAGGAACCCGAAACGGAGTCTCCCCGGGAAACCCAAACGACGATTATCCGCGATTTTCATCGGGCCCTTTAGCGTCTTGAATTTTTTCATGGTTCAGCTCCTCGCCTTCGCGAATACCGCGTTTAATCACTTTCCCCGGAATGCCAACGACCGTCGAATGAGGCGGTACGGACTCGACGACTACCGAATTTGATCCGATTCGGGTGCCCGCTCCGATTTCGATCGCTCCGAGTACTTTCGCGCCGGCGCCGATCACCACGCGTTCTCCAATCGTCGGGTGCCTCTTTTCACGCCGAAGACTCGTTCCTCCCAGAGTCACTCCCTGATAGATAATGACTCCATCACCGACGATGGCCGTTTCTCCAATGACGACGCCCATTCCGTGATCGATAATGACCGCTCCCATCTGGGCTCCGGGATGAATATCGATGCCGGTTAAAAACCGCGATAACTCCGAAATAAATCGGGGGAGGAGCGGTATCTTTAACTTAAAAAAGAAATGCGCCACGCGGTGGAAAAGTAGGGCCTTCACGCCCGGGTAAAAAAGGAAAATTTCGAGCGTGCTCTGGGCGGCGGGGTCATAACGACGATAATCAGAAAGCAGCTTCCACATCCTTCGATTTTCACCCTGAATCGTCAAAAGATCCACAGTTTTAGGGACTTCCCCGCGTGAATGTTTCCCGATAAACTTCAGGCTATGGGGCTGGTCGCTAAAATCACTTGGTTCGGAATCCTGATGACGACGGCGGCGTTTGCCGGGCACCCCCGAACGGATGACCTCCTCCTCGACCTGGACCCCGGTTTACGAAAAAAAATTCTCGATGGGATCGGGGACGACGATACCGGTCTCTGTCACCTCCGCGTCCTCGAAAAGGATTTTAAGGTAAAGTTTAAGCCCGGCCCCCCCCGATCGGACTCGAAGAATGTTCCGATCGATAATCAGTGCGCACGCGACGCTCCCGCACCTGTCATTCGCATCGCAAGCGCCGCGGACCTGACGACCGAAGATTTTCGCACCGACTGGCTCTGGTCCTATTACGGATGGTGCGCCTATAAAAAACAATTTCAAACGGGACTCGAGCGGGCCGCTGCCAAGCTTAAAAAAAATCCGAACTATACGTTCATTACGCAAACTTGCGTGAGAAATGGTCAGGGCGGAACGGTCGCGTCTCCACTCTGGAAACAGGAGGGCCGCTGCCTCGCGGCGGCGGGAAACAGTTCGACCGCACTCGAATGCTTCTATAACGATAAGTGCTCCTTCGACTGCGGCGGCGGAGCCTTAAACCTCCAGATGCTCGGCACTTACGAGCTTTACGCAGGCGCCGATGGGATCATGAGCCCCGCCGAACGAAAGCTTTTTGATGAGGCCTATCCCGAAATCGCCACCGGAAAATACGCTTGGCCGAGAACCGACGGACTCGAATACCGCATGATGGACTTTAACAGCGTGAAGGATAAAAATACCGGACGTCGAAAACGACTCGAGACGAAAGGGGTCGACTTAAACACCGAATCCGTACTCGGAGAAAACGCACTCGTCGGACTCCGGCTTGTCGTCGATACGAAGACCGCCTATAAATCGATGCAGTTCGAAAAAGACCCCGACTATAAACTCAAGGAATCAGCCCAACTGACGAGTAATTCGATCGTGGTGTCCACTTCGGCCGCCGCAATCCAGGATATCCTCGCGGCTCCCGTGGAGGGCGCGCGCAGTTCGGATAAAATTATCGGGCGCTTCGAAGAGGATATGAAAACGATCACGGATCTCTACGTCGGGAAAGACGACCGCGCGAAAGCCCGGGGCGAATTCCTTTCCTATAATGAGAACGCCACCGATAATCCAAGCACGTGGGAAACTTTTGATCAGCTGAGTCGAATCTCGAACCGGAAAGCAATCGTCGACGGGACTTACTTGTTAAAGCGCCATCCGAAACTTACGGATGCCCAGTGGAAGTACGACCAAGCCGCGTACGCGAAAATTCAGTCCATTCTCCAACAACCGCTCTACCGCGACACGAAGATCTACATCCATCCGCGCGGGATCGTCACCCTCTCGGACGCCATCCTCGCGAAAAAAACGAATCACCCGGAGGCCGTCCTCACGGTCTGGACGGGAGAAACCCACGATGATGCCGCCGGCGATACCGATGAAGACTTACGCTTCCAAAAATTTCTGAACTACCGCGTTCAGACCTGCCTCGAATCGGCTAAATAGCCGAAGCCGTGATTAACGCTTCCGGTACCAGACCTCGAGGATCTCGAGTTCTTCCTCACCCTTCGGGGTGCGCACGTTTACCGCGTCGCCTACGCGGGACTGGAGAAGCGCCTTTGCCATCGGAGAGATCCACGAAATGAACCCCGAAGTGGGATCCGTTTCGTCCATCCCGACGATCCGGTAAGTACGAATGCGTTCCTCTTCGTCACTGAGTTTCACCCACGCACCGAAAAGGACCTGATCGGTTTCGTTCTTTTCACACTCGACGATTTCGGCCGCATCGAGCCGACGCTGTAGAAATCGAATCCGTCGATCGATCTCGCGTAGTTTTTTCTTACCGTAGAGGTAATCCCCGTTTTCGGAGCGATCCCCGTTCCCAGCCGCCCAGGAGACGACCCTGACGCACTCGGGCCGATCCGTATTCAGAAGTTTACGGAGTTCCGCCCTCAGACGCTCCGCGCCTTCTAGCGTCATGTAATTCTTCGTGCCCGTCGGTAAAATGACGTCTTCGTCATCGTCGGCATCAATTTCGGTCGGAAGGTCATTTTCCTTGGTAAATGCTTTACTCACTTTCCGATTTTGCTCTACGCTTTTTAATAAGTCCAATTAACGAGGAAAGAATGATCATGGCAAATCCTAGGAATCGCACGCTCTCGCTACTCGCAACCCTATCGCTGGCGACTTTGATGGTGCTCGCACCACTCGCCCGAGCTGAAGATCCGGCGTCCGCGCCCGACCTGGCGCCCCCGACCACCTCGGACGTTTCGAATGAAGGGGTGCCGCCGGCCGCTGCACCGGCCCCCGATGCGGGCGGATCGCTCGATTCGGAACCTCCTGCCGAAAAGCCGGTGAAGAAATCGAAGAAAAAGAAGTCTAAAAAGGACGCGAAATCTAAAAAGGGTAAGAAAAAAGGCTCGAAGAAAAAATCGTCTTCGAAAAAACACGCGAAGAAAAAACATAAGAAGAAGTACACGGATTGAGTGAAGTCCCCGATTTTAGCTCGGAATGGGAGTGGGGTTGGAAAACCCCACTCCTTCTTTTTCCGTCTACAGATTTTTCCCGTGGCCCCGATGCCCTCCCACCCGCGATTTCCGCGCTAATTGCCGCCCCACTCGACGAATTCGATCTCTTCCGCGCCACGCAAATCCTTGCGGAAAGTTTCGCGAACCTAAAAACTTCTCGCGTCGGAATCCGTTTTGAACGAATTCAGGCGGCGCTTTTTAGAAGCCATCCCGCGACGGCGTCACTCCGGACGGGGATCCAAATTCCGGAAGTAACCGAAATCGATCTCCTTCAGAAAATTCACGCGCTCCCCGGAGTCGTCATTCACTGGGAAGTCGCCGTAAAATTCTACCTCGCCATGGATCCCGACGGGTCGAATGACCCCGATCGCTGGATCGGACCGTCGCAGAAGGATTCCCTCGGAGTAAAAATGCGCGCCGTCCGCGATCGACAACTCGCGGCCCTTTCGAATCCCCGTCACGCTCGCGCAGTCGGCATTTCGGAAGACGAAAAGCTTTACGCGCTCCCGAAAGTTCACGGAGTCCTTTTCACTCCCTGGAAAAGCGGGATGCCCTACCCTTCCCCGACGAAGAATCCTCCCGGGGTTAATCCCAACGGCATGCGCGGAATCTGGTTCTCAGAATCCGATTCAGAAAAGTTTCTACGCGAGCGAGCAAATCGTTTTCCAAACGACCGGATCTTCATCCTCCATGACCGGAAGGAATGGATCCGCTGCCACCGACGTGCGGAGTGGATCTCCCGTGCGGGCGGAATGCCCGAAATCTTTACGGAAGAAACGAACTTAAAGAACCACTTTAACTTTCGCCTGAAAACCTTGACGGGTTCTGATTCTCCAGAGAAAGAGCCCTTTCAGGGACTCATTATCCACGGGGGTGAAGAAATTCGCTTCTTCTGCGTCCCGGATTCGTGGGCCGATACGGCAGAAGGATCCTTGGAAACCCTCCGCGCGCGGAGTAGAATAAAGGCATGAGATCAGGAAGATCGCTCGCTCACTTAAAGGTCCTTGCGTTCATGTCGGCGGTTTTTTTTACACTCCCCGCCCACGCTGAACGCGCGCTTCCGCTTCACGTTTTTCTCGGCTCCGACCTGGGATGGGGAACGGTGAGTCCTTACGCCGTTCCG
>JANXTV010000283.1 GCA_025352185.1 Oligoflexia bacterium | reverse complement strand
CGAAAGGGTCACTTTGGCTTTACGAGTGACCCCGCTTTAGTGAAAATCCTTTCATGAATGCAAATCCACCCGTCTCATCACGTCAGGCGCTTCTCGTCGTTCAGCTCATCTGGCTTGCGATTTTCATTTCGGCGAGCGGAATCGCGGCTACCGCGATCGTCGTATTTGCGAAGGAGCCCTCGTCCTCCCAGTTCTTTCCCAGTCTGACGAATCCGACACAGCTTCTCATGGGGGGACTTTCCCTGGTGACCTGTGCACTCTCGTTTATCGTCCCGACTTTCATCCTCACCCAAATCGCGGGCGTGCGGACGAGTCCCGATGCCGAGCGCACGGCGACGAGCATCTATTTCGTTTCGCGAGTCGTGAGCTTCGCCCTCGCGGAAGCGTCGACCCTGATGGGACTGACCCTCACGATTTTCGCGCACTCGGACCGAATCGTGATCCCGGGCTATATCCTGACCGTGATTTCCCTCATCGCGAATCGACCGAGCGGATCTCACTACCGTTCGATTTTAAAACACCACGGGATCGGGCGCGCGGAGTAATCCGAATCAGTGCGCGTACAGGATTTTATATTTATTCCCGGGGATGATCCCATCGATCGCCCACGATTTTAACTGCGCGGGGGTCGGATTCTTCGGCTTGAACGTGAGCGTATCCCGATATCCCTTTTTCGCGCCGTCGACGAAATCCCGTGCCGAGAGATTTCTCTGACCGTTAATCGTATCGATCGTGAAAGTTCGGTCGAGACCTTTCTTCAGGGGTGCACCCTCCATAATCACGGTCCCGTCCTTCGGGGCGATATACTCGATCGCCGGGTGACCGGCGGGCATGGCTCTCGGCGCGGTATCCTCGGCAGAGGAGGAAACGCACGGGACGAGGCTAAGCGCGAGTAAAGCGAGAGGTAATGTTTTCATCCCCGTAGTAAAACCGAAATTACGCCTAAAGAAAAGCCGTGAACGGCAGGCGCTAAACCAACTCGTTAAAACGTGAAAATTCCGCGAGAGCCTAGGAGCGCCGCCATTCCGAAACGAAACGGCATCAGCTGGAGCCGGTCCGCACGAAGGGCCTTCGCTACGCTCTTCCAGGTCGCGGAAGAATTTCCATTTTCCGACCACTCAGCAAAATCGGCCCGATTCATGGCGAAGCCCTGGATCGGTACCCGATGCCGCTCGCGGAGAATTTTTACGACTTCGTTTAAATCTTCTCTACGTTCGCTCGAGACTCCCGAGAGATCGGGCTCATCAAATTCCGTGAGTTCGCCCTTACGGAAAACGAGGAGAAGCGACCGACCATCGGATGGCTCCGACCCTTCGAGGTGGAGATAGATCCCGAAGTGGCTCGGCAGGACTTTTCCCCACCAAGAACGGACGGCCGCAAAAATAAAATGTTCTTCCGGATAAGGAAACGGAACGCGCGCCGGGCGTGAAGGGGCGTTACCGAGAGATTCCGCGAGCTTTTCGACTTGCTCGAATATTCCTCCGTCCACCTTCAGGCATTCCCCGAGGGCGCGGTCCATTTCGGAAATATCGAGGGACAGAATCTTACGGTCTGTTCCCGCCGCATTCGTCGCCTCGACCAGCGATGCCCCCGTAGAAAAAAGAAGTTCATCTCGGTCCCCTACGAGGCGGAGCGTCCGGTCCCCGTGGTGGGCAATAAAAACGTGATCGGAGCTCGAGGACCCTTTCGACTTTCGTCGTGGGTAGAGGATTCGGTGGAGCGTACCCCAGTCTTGGCCTAGATCCATTCGCGTCCCCTATTTAAAAAGATTCGTAAAATCATCGCCCATTTGGAACCCGGAAAGTTCCGAGGCCGCGGCTTCTTCGGCATGTTTCGAAGTGAGGCTCGTCAGGGTATTCGCGATGCGCTTTTCCTGCCCCACTTCGCCGAGTCCCGCGACCGATAAGGGGAGCACTCCGCACGGCGGAGCTTCAAGTTCGAACCGATTCGCTTCCGCCTCGTTTTCGGCACCGGGCTCCGAGGTCGATGCGAAAGCCGCCGGACGTTTTTGTTCCCGGGAAAGGACCGCGGACAGGTCATCGACGAGAACGTCGTTTTCAAATCGAATTTCGGTCTTAACGACGGAGCGCGAACCATTAAAGATAAATAAACCGGCCCGCCCACTCCCACTTTCGAGTCCTCGACGGAGGCAGACCAGATCGATCCGCGGATCGTTCACACCCATTTCCGGAGTGGCGTGCGAGAGCGAAAGCATGGAAGCGACGAAACGTTTCCAATCCGAAACCTGGGTCGTCGGCTCGTAAACGACGAGTTTTCCCTCGGAAACGGGATGGATAAAGTACCGCGTGCCGAGATTCATATCGATCCGAGTCTGCCCCCGGATCGTCGTCTCGTATTCGGCGCGGACGGTGTCCGTCATAGGCTGCTGTTTTGAGAAAACCACCAGACGGCCGGACTCCATCCAGGCCGTGATCTTCCGCCACCGCTCCATCGATAGAATAACGTTCGGTTCGAGAAAAAGCACCTTCGCCTCTTGCTCCCATCCGAGCGCTTCCGGCGAAGCGATTAGGCGAGCCTGAGTGTCGAGCGTCAGCCGAAGTTCGGGCCAGAAGAGTGAGTGCGTATCCCTATTTCTACCTTCGCTACGACCATCGCTCCAGAGGTGTCCGGTAAGACAGAACGCTTTCGTCTCGAGTTCGAGTTCGCGCGCGAGGAGCGTTTCGGCAAAAAGTTCGGCGCGCTTTCGAAATGCATTTGAGAGCGAGAACCACTCGGCTTCATCGAGAATCAGGCCACCGCCGCGGCTCCCGAGCAGGAGCAACGACTTTAAAATGAGAAACTGTTTCTCCGAATCCGTGAGCCGAGTGAACGGTCCGAATCCGGTCCAATGGATCATCGGCGCCGTCCGTGCTTCGCCGACCATGCTCTGCCGGGTCGCCGCTTCGGCGATCATCCGGTCGAGCGCGGGAAAGTCGGCAATTCCACGAGTCGTCATTTGGAAAGCGTTCGAGTAGGTTAGACTCGGGTCGGCTTCGGGGGTGAATAACTCCGCTTGGACGACGTCCACTCCGAGTGACCGCTTCCGTACGAACTGGGCCTGGCGGATGCGAAAAACTTCTTCGGCGTGGGTATGGAACTGCGCTCGGAAAATGCCTTCGTTTTCTTTCGCCTTCGGGGCGAGTCCGGTCGTGCTCCCGCGGAGGGACATGAACTCGCTTTCCGAGGCGACCTCGAGAATTACGCTAATCTTCGCGAG
>JANXTV010000082.1 GCA_025352185.1 Oligoflexia bacterium | reverse complement strand
CCGAGATCGATTCGATATTCCAGCCGTTAATGATTCGCTTATAACGGGGCTCCACCGATTTCTGCATCCGGAAAGCCGCATTCTTATCAAATTCGAGATTCACGGAAGTCTGGATAATTTTCGAAAGGCCCAGGAAAAATCCGAAATCAAATTCTTTTCCGCTGCGCGCCGCGAGTTCCTTTAAGAACCGATTAAATCGTTCGAAACTTTCGGCCGTCCCGGCCTCGATATTACTCCGAAGCATCGACACGACTTCGGTTTCCCCGGTATTTCGATTAAAAATCTCCACGGCCACATTCACCGAGCCCGAACCGATCATTTTCTTCACTTCGAGATGCTCGGGCCATACCCCGCCGTAACGTTTCCGCAGGAGATCCATCATTTCGAAGTACGATAACGGATTCGCCGAATCTTGGAAGTCTTCGAGGACCTTCGCGTAACCCTTAAAGCCGTCGGTGAACGCAAGGTACTGGGCGAACTTAATTCCGGGGACCCCGTGGGCCATCAGGAGGGCACATAGGATGTCTCCGTCACTGAGCACTTTCGCTCCGACCGAACTCTTCCCCGCGAGGATGAAGGCAAACGCCAGGCTTCGAGAGTCAGGATTTGCCGCGAGGAAAGCTTCGGCCACGAGATGGGAAACTTTCTGTTGGGCATCGGGAACCCCTTTTAGGATGTGGTCGACGAGCTCCTTAGAACCCTCTTTCGACTGGGCGAGGCCGGCCGGGCCCGCGAGAAAACTGCTCACGATTAAGCTCCGTTCGAGCTGGTTCGCCTGGAGTAAACGCCCCCGGAGAGTCTGGAGCATTCCCGTCAGCGGGACGGACTCCGCGAATTTATCCGCGATCTTCTGGAAGAAAGGTGGAACGTCGTCGGCTCGGCCCATCAGGTATTCGAGGAGCGCGATTTGTTCGGCCGGGGACTTACCTTGGGCCGTTCCGACGAACGCGCTCAGGCCACGAATCGGACCGGAGATGGCTTCCGAGAGCTGGGTCGCGCTCTTCGTGAGTGAGGCATCCGGATAGAGGGCCGCAATTTCGTGGGGCTGGGCGTGAAGAAGCTCGAGCGCGCGGTTCCGGTAAATCCGGCCGAGCTCGGGGCTTTCCGTATCCATGAGAAATTGCTCACGGACCTTCGCGATTTCGACTTTTGCGGCGTTGATCCGGTCCGTCCCCGTCCCTACCCGTTCGGCGGTATACTGAGCGAGATCCTCGCCGATTTTATTTACGTCAAACGCGCCGCGAATCTCCGGGCGCGCGAGGAAATCCAACTTTTCGGTGGCGGAGAGTGACGGAAAGAACCGCTCGCGCACAAACGATTCGAGCTTCTCCGCGTATTCAACTTTTCCGTGAATGGCTCCGACCGATACGTTCGTGATCGAAGTGAATAATTTTACCCATTCCGCGAGGTCCTTCGCGTCTCCTTGGTGCGCAATAAATATATCCATGAGGAATCGCGAGCCGTCGGTAGAGGGTTTCTCCAGATTTTTTGAGTACGGGACTTTAATGGCCAGTAGCCGTTTTGCGTCCGCTTCGAAATTCGCTCGAAAGGTCTCCACTCGGGTGACGATCGAACCGAGATCCGAAAAGGTTAATTCATCCGCAAAATGGGCCCGGAGTTCGGGAGTCGAGCCGGCGAATGAAAAGAAGGATTTTAAACGAGTAATTCGACCCTGTAGCATCTCCGGAACCGCATCGAGGGCGTCGATGTCGAATTTAATACCGGCGGTTCGCTTCGCCTCTTCCTCAGCGAAGCGTTTTTCCCAAAGTGGAAAATCGGCGTGAGTAAAGAAATCAATGACGTCACTTCGTTTCCATGCGGAGAGGTAGGGCCCCAGGGGTTTAACGACGGCGGGGTCCGTTCCGTTCAAGGAGAGCGGAAAGCGGTGATTCCGGCAGATGACTTCGAAAACTTCATGTTTCTGGGTCTCGGTGAGTTCCGGGGAAAGGAGTACGGGAAAAATATGTTCGTAGGATCCCCCTCCCCCTGCCCAACGAATATTTTCACGGGCCACGTCCTTTACCGTGCGGATCGAATGGGCATGTTCAGCCAGGATTCGGTGAAGTTTCGGAAGGTCGGATTCTCCGAACGGATGTGAATCACTGAATTCGAAGAGAATATCCATGGCCTGGTTTTGTTCCGCGAAGGTGGCTCCAGATTTAAAGACGATGCCGAAAGCTTCCTCGGAAATGCGTCGCTCAAGAATTCGGTCGGCGGGCTCGAGCGTCGAGTAGATTTCTTTTAGGACGGGTAAATTGCGATCATAACCCCGTGCTTCGACGACTCCGATAAGATCCCGCTGGAAAGCCGTATACTTCTCGATACCGTCGAGCCCCGGCGCACTCGCGAACGCGGCCCAATCCATTTTTTTAAACTCGAAGAGGAAGTTCTGCTCAAAGACCTTAATCATCGGATTTTCTGAAGCTTTCATATCCAGGAGGTTTAAGATAAAGCCGCTGACTCGCCAGGCTTCCCATTTTTCACTGCGCTGGAAAGCCGCGTAGTGGGGAATATTCGCGAGAAAATTTTTCCACTCCGGTACGGTTTCGGCTAAACGCATAAACGAAGTTTGGACTTTTTTATTTCCTAGGAGGTAATCGGGCAGGCCCCACAGCGAAGCCGGGGAATCCGTCACGACCTTTTCAA
>JANXTV010000079.1 GCA_025352185.1 Oligoflexia bacterium | reverse complement strand
TCGGCGAACCGCCGACTCCCCCTTTTTATTTAAAAATTTTCGACTTAGTGACGAGGGCGATGGGACATCGTCGGCCATTTACTCGTCGGCTTTCCCGATGGAGGAGTCGGAGGCGTCGGCGGAGCTTCCCGGGTTTCCGGGATCAGCTTCATGACGTTCGCGATCTTCGTCACGTCTTCGCCGCGGCACTTATCGGCCTTGCACACGTTGGAGACGCGGCATCCATCTTTATTCACGAAGTCGGTTTCCCCCCGGACGAGAATCCCTTCGACGAGTCCGGTCTTCGTGTTGAAAACCGCGCTTCCGGAGTTTCCGCCGTAGGTATCGAGGTTAGCGACGAAGTATCCCGCTTTCGAAACATCGCGGACCATCGATTTACCGAAAGCAACCTTAACCGGGAGTCCACTCGGGTGGCCGATCACACCGACGTTATCGCCGGCCTTAAGATCAGCGGCGCGGTTAATTTTCAGGGCCGCGTGGGTGGTGATCTTGCGATCGAGGCGAATCACCGCGAAGTCGGCACCGGCTGCTTCTTGCTTCCGGGCGATGATTTCTTTACATCCGACGACTTCGGAAGCGGCAGCGGAAGTAGGGTATTCTCCCTCTTTCGTTACGGCGTATCCGAAGACGAATTTCGTGCTCGCGCATTCGGCAGCATTCGTAATGCAGTGGCCAGCCGTAATGATCATGTCTTCTGCGACGAGCGAACCGGAACAAAACCCACCGGTCGGCTGATCTTTAAAGGGTTCGGTATCGCAGAGTCCAAATTCGCGCTCGAACGTATCGGCCGAAATATCGTACTTATCTCCGGTCTTCGTAAGCTTATCTGCCGCGATTAGGACGACGGTGGAGGCGGCGAGGTCGACATCCCGGGAATTTTTTACATCGTAAATATCCTGGCGATCATCATCTCCGTAGATCACTTTTTCGTGATTTCCGGTACCGTTCGCGGCGAGCGCGGACGTCGCGGAAACACTCGAAACTAAAACTGAAAGACACACCAACCACGGCGTTTTATTCATCAGAAAGTCCCTCCCTGGGCTTCGTTCCCGAAATCGTATCGAACGGGCCTCGGACCCGGAAATTTTTTCCCGGCCCGCGCGTGCGCCCCGAGCGCTCCCGAGTAAGTCGCCGTTGTGTAAAATGTCAGGGGGTTGACGAAAAAGTGGGTTTATTGGCGCTTTTACGCGGTAGGAAATTATTATCTAGCCAAACTATAAAATTCGGTGGGAAGCTTGGGAAGCCGCTCCCGGAAAGGATTCCGGGGAAAATCGTTGGTCCATTATTCTCGAACATGGAGGTTCAAGATGGAGCTTTTCACCCGCTCTCACGGTCGTCGTCTGTCATTCATTTCTATTGGTTTTTTAGCGCTGGCAGCCTGCGCTAAAAATGGTGAAAAACCCTTCCTCCCGGTTGTCGCAAAAGTGGGCGCCGAAGTTCGAGCGATCTCGACCGAGGACGCAAAGACGATCTGTAAATCGAACTATTGCGAGGATAACCAAGTTTACGTCACGCAGTTTGGACGCCGTCACCACGACGATCCCGCGCCGGCTCCCGCCCCGCCGCCCGGACCGGCTCCCCAGCCGACGGGACCCGGTCCTGTGCCGAACCAGCCGCCCGAACAAATGGATTACTCGCGTTCGATCCTAAATATGAGCCAAGCTTGGGCCATTTCTGAAGGGTCGCCGTCGGTAATCGTCGCGGTCATCGATAGCGGCGTCGATTATTTTCATCCCGACCTCCGGAATAATATCGCGGTAAATACGGCGGAGTTAAATGGACGTCCGGGCGTCGATAATGACGGGAACGGATATGTCGGTGACGTCTACGGGTGGGACTTTTATAATAATCGTCCGAACGGATACGACGATAATGGTCACGGAACTCACTGCGCGGGCGTGATTGCGGCCGAGAAAAATGGGATCGGGGTGCGGGGAATCGCGCCGCGAGTTAAAATCCTTCCCGTAAAATTTCTCGGGGCGAACGGAAGTGGCGATACGGCCGACGCAGTACGCGCGATCGACTACGCCGTCTCCCGGGGCGCAAAAATTCTTTCGAATTCGTGGGGTGGGGGAGGATCCTCCCCGCTCCTGGACGATGCGATCCAGCGGGCGATCAACCACGGTGTCATCTTCGTCGCCGCCGCCGGAAACGAATCGACCGACATCGACGGATCTCCGAGTTACCCCGCGAGCTACGCGAACGTCATCGCCGTCGGTTCGAGTGACAGCATGGACGCGAAGTCCTCCTTCTCAAACTTCGGTTCGCGTTCAGTGGAAGTGTTCGCACCCGGGAGTTCGATTTATTCGACTTACCCGAACGGGCAGTACCGCGTGATGTCGGGAACGTCGATGGCCACGCCGCAGGTTTCGGGAGCGATTGCGCTTGCCGCTTCGGTGCGCACCGGAATTACCCGGGCCGAGGTTCTGGAAGATCTCTGTGCCTCGTCCGTGAATCGTCTCACCGAGTACTCGAAGTGCGGCCGTATGGACGTCGCCGGATTCATTCGTCGGGTGAGTACCCGCTAAGTCGTTAAACCCCGTATTTTTCTAGGGAAAACACCGGTGTCAGGTTTCGTGAGTTTCGTCACCGCCCGTTTGCGGAATTTGGTAGCGCGCAGCGTCACATCGGTGTAAACCCCCTCCATAACCAAAACCTTTATGGAGTTCCCAATGAAAAAAATGATCGCCCTCGTTCTGTTCTCTTCTTTCGTTTCGGCCGCCTCTTACGCGGACGTCGCCATTCACGTTCTTTCCTGCCATAGCGCGAAGAATAAGCAGACTCTCGAAATTAAATACGTCATGGGCATGCCCATTCCGGGTAGCCGCAAAAAGCCAAAGGGCCTAACGCTTGCCGAACTCGACCAGGGGAAAAAGTCCCTCGTTTCGATGGCCGTAGAAGCCGCTTCGATTCCAGAAATTGGCGCTTATAACATCCAGAGCCTTTATAAAGGCGAAGAGGGCGACACTTCGATCACTCTGACCGTCGCGAAGGTGAACTCAGACCTCGGCGGATATAAGTCGCTCGTCACGACCGTCATTAACGGAAAACAGAAGCAATACGAAATGGGCTGCTACTACACGAAGTAGGATCGCCGAACGCTTTCAGAACGATCTAAAAAAAGTATGGAGAGGGTCCCTCGTTTCGGCGCGGGGCCCTTTTTTTTGCGTGTGCGTGGAGCGGCCACGCTAGCGAAGTTTTCCCCGCGGCCGGAGAAAAGAGTCGGACTATTCGAGCGCGTCGAGTTCTTCGCCCCGAAGTTTACGGAGGTAGTCCATCCGTTTCGAGATCGATTCGTCCAGTCCGCTGAATCCAAGTTCGAGGGCCCGGCTCGGCTTTTCGGCGATGAAACGTTTAAATTCTGAAAGCTGTTTCAGGGTGAACACCTCGAGCCAAACCGCATCGTG
>JANXTV010000065.1 GCA_025352185.1 Oligoflexia bacterium | reverse complement strand
CTCCGGTAAGGTTTTCGTATTCTTCAGTCGAAACCAAATTTCGGGTCGGGTGAGCGACGCCTGAGAAATCTTTTTCGCTTCCTCAAATCCGTACGTCTTTTCCCATTTTTGCCACCACCAATCGGGAAGGTTTGCCCAAGCCGATTTCTCAACGAGCGTGGCTTTAATCCCCGGTGCCGGGAGCTCTAGCCAGTCCGTGCGGGCATCCGCAATTTTTCGGAGTAGAGCATTCGCGAATCGCGACGGCGCTTCCCCTTCTTCAGACTTAATGAGGTCTACCGTTTCCGAAACGACGGTCGCAGGAAAAACTCGGTCTTGGTGGAGTAACTGGTAGGCGGCGATTTCGAGGATTTTGCGAATTTTTCCTGAAGGCTTCTTCTTGAGTGCGTAAGCATCGATCGTCGCATCGAGGCGACGTAAGTTGCGCACTACCCCGCTCGTGACTTCCGTAAGCCACGCCCGGTCGACCGTGGTCGTCGGTGCTCCTTGATTCGTGCCGGGATTACAATGGGCCTCGATCGCTTCGTCCAGTGGACGCCGATTCGATAAAACATCCGTTAAAATATGGAGTGCCCGGAGGCGTGGAACTGATCTCATGGGTAGGCCTGAATCTTTATCAGAGGGCGCCTTTCCAGATCCAGTAGATTCCCGGACTGAGCATCGAACGAACCTTTTCAAGCCCGAGCGCGCGCTGGATTGAGGAAATCAGTCGGTTCTGACCCTCGGAACCCGCTCCTTCGTCATCGTCGCCTTCCTGTACCTGATCTTGGATGAATTCGATCAAGCCCTTCTTTTTCTTCTCTTCGGTAATGATCTTCGGTTTACCGGTAATTCCACCCAGTTTACCCGCCGCCGCGATCGCATCGTTTATTCCGCCCAGTTCATCGACGAGCTTTACGGCCTTCGCCTGGGTCCCCGAAAAAATTCGCCCGTCCGCGAGCGGAGTGACTTCATCGAGCGTCAGCTTCCTCCCCGTCGCTACGGCCGTCTTAAACTGGAGGAGCACGTCATCGACCATCCCCTGCAGGAGGGCCCGCTCTTCGGGCTGCATCTCCCGGTACTCGGCACCGGAGTCCTTAAACTTTCCGGTCTTAATAGAGAAACGCTTGATCTTCGCCCATTCGTAAAGCTTCTCTAAATTAGCGAACTCCATGATGACGCCGATGGATCCCGTGATCGTACCCGGATTCGCGTAAATTTGGTCGGTGGCCACCGCCACGTAATACCCGCCGCTCGCCGCCACGCTCGACATCGACGCTACCTTGGGTTTTGTGAAGGCTTTAATTGCGTCATGAATTTCCTGAGAAGGGGCGACCGCGCCCCCCGGAGAGTTAATGTGAACGACGATCGCTTTCACCTCCGGGTTATCCTGGAATCTCTGAATCGCCCGGAGCGTCTTCCGAGAATCCATGATCACGCCGCTTAACTCGAGGATCCCCACTCCTTGTCCCTTAAAGATTGAACCGGAGGCCGTTTTACTCTTCCCCTCGAGTCCTCTCGTGAAAAATACAAAAGAGCTGACGATGAAAAGAAGGAAGAAAATTCCCGATGCCGCGAAGACGTAGACCAGCGGTTTCCAGGAAGTTTTCGTCGAGGCCGCTTCGGTCGAAATGGGCGGCGGAACGCGGGGAGACTCTAAGCCCGGTAGATTCGGATTTTCGTTATCGGATGCGCTCATGGCTTTTCTCCCGGTGATGGTGCATTTGTTTTTAAAGTTTGAGAGGCGGCGGATTCGGCCGACGGTGAACTCACCGACTCGGTCGTCAGAGGGATTTGGAATCCGACGAGGAAAAGAAGTTCCTGGTTCTTATCTTCGGCAACCCGGCTGGTATTAATATCGGTGAAGCCCAGCAGGTACGAGCCGTCGAAAAGGGCTTTTATATTTCCCCAAACCGGAAATGCGAGGCGGAGATTAATCCGAAGTCCGACTTCGAAATTCTTTAGCGTGACATTATCGTACTGGGACGACGAGGTTCCCGTTCCGTTCAGGTAAGTCGTTTTACTCGTCGTACGCGCATTTAAGAAAGCGAGGTACGGCCCAAATCCAAATCCGAGAAAATCGGCCCGCATAAACCGAATCGTGAGGGGCACGAGCCAGCCCCGGTAACTGCTTTCGGTGGAGGTCGTGGCGTCGTCGAGTAGATTCGTGCGGGTGTGACGAATCACCCCCGTTTCAAAGCGATAGCGGTCGTCGATGGGGAGGTCGATGAGCGCCCCGAAATCAAAGGCACTTTTCGGAGAAAAAGTACTTCCCGACGGTGGATCCGGATTCGTGGAAGGATGGTACCGATTCAGACCGCCAACGACGGATAGGTTTAATGCGTGTGCCGTAGAAATCGGAGCGATCAGTAGGATGAGAATAAAAAAGAGAGCGGATCGCAACCGTAAAACCATGGGGGGATTTTCCTCGAACCCCATTGTCTTCGTTTACGCTCCGCTCCCTCAATAGGTAGCCTTTGCCGAGGCGGCAGGCGTTAGAAGCCGATCGCCGCTCCGACGAGTAACGCGTAGGACTTCGTTTTGCTCGTATCGGAGGAGGCTTTATCGAGATCCTTTAATCCCATCTTATAACTCGCATCGACGAGAATGCTCGTGAGCGGCATGAGCGGGAGTTTTAAGCGAGCATCGAGTTTGATTCCCATGTCGCCCGTTTCGTAAGTCGAGCTCTGATCGAAATCACCGTTCGCAAGGAGGACGGTATTCGTCGAGTTCGAGATCGTTACGTTACTCGGTGATTTTTCGTAATAGAGGCCGGCTCCGAATTCTGCGAGCGGCAGTCCCGTAAATTTTAATAATAACGGAATTTCGAGAGAACGATTACTTCCGTCGTAGTTAACGAGAGTCGATGTCACGCTCTTCTTATTTCCATTCGAAAAGAGTCCTACTTCGAGGGCGAACATCGGAACGAGAGAAAATTCGACCGTGGCTCCGACCGTAATTCCCGCTTTCGCTTTGCTGGAAATTCCCGTGTATCCCGGACCGCTGTCCGAAGAGTTTGCGAAATTAAGTCCACCGAGGACGTTCAGTTCAAGCGCCGATGCACTTCCGGCAAAAACAGTACTGACGACGAGCAGAGCGAGTATTTTTTTCATGAGATTTTCTCCATATAG